>JACIXM010000250.1 GCA_014360395.1 Actinotalea sp. | reverse complement strand
CAAGTACCTGCGCGCCCGCGGCGTCTGGGAGGGCCGCCAGCGCACGCGGCTGGCGGTCCGGCACTTCGACGTGGCCACGGGTGAACCCGTCGCCGTCGGCGGTGACGACTCGGCGCCCACCCCCATGGAGCTCGTCCTCGCCGCCCTGGACGGCTGCCTCGTCGTCGTCGTCGAGACCGTCGCGACCGAGCTCGGCATCCGGCTCGACGCGGCCGAGGTCGCGAGCGAGGCGTCGATCGACGTCCGCGGCTTCCGGGGCGTCCCCGGGGTCCGACCGCACTTCCAGCACGTGACGACGACGATCCGGGTGACCACGCCCGACGTCGAGCAGCTCGCGCAGGCCGCCGTCGAGGTCGAGCGGCGCTGCCCCGCCCTCAACCTCGTCCGTGATGCCGGCGTGCGTGCCGACGTCGCGTGGGAGGTGACGTCGTGAGCGCCGCCGCCGCCTGGACGGTGGGGCTCGCGCTGGTCTGGACGGCCTTCCTCGTCGTGCTCGGGCGGCGCGCGACACCCGCGCGGGGTCGGGACGGGTACTTCGTCGGAGGCAGGAGCGTGCCGGCGTGGGTGCTGGCGGCGAGCGTCACGGCCCTGTTCGGGGGGTCGTCCTTCATCGCCATCAGCGAGCTGGCCTACCGCTCCGGGGTCCCGGCCCTCTGGTACAGCCTCGCCGTGGTCCTCCAGGTCCTCCTCATCGCCCTGGTCCTCGTCGGCCCCCTGCACCGGCGCCTCGTGGTGACCGTCTCCGGGCTGGTGGGCGACCGGTACGGGCGGGCGGCGCGCGGGGTGTCCGGCCTCATCACCGGTCTGACCTTCCCGATGTGGTCGGTCGCGACGGCGATCGCGTTCGCCTCGGCGCTGCACGCCCTGCTCGGTCTCCCGATCGGCGTGGCGGTCGTGCTCACGGCCCTGCTGCTCCTGGCCTACGTCTGGGCGGGCGGCATGCGGTCGCTGCTCCTGACGCAGTCGGCCAACGCGCTGGCCATCGGTGTCATGGCGGCGGTCGGCGTGGCGGCGGTGCTGCACCGGCCGGGCCCGGGCGCCCTCGTCGACGCCGCCACGGCGCCACCGCCGGGCACCGGCGGCGTGGGGCTCCCGCTGGTCCTCGCCTGGTTCGGCACGTTCGTGGTCAACGTCCTCCTCGCCCAGGCCACGTTCCAGATGGCGATGGCCTGCCGCTCGGCGCGCTCCGGCCGGAACGGGTTGCTGGGCGCCGCCGCCCTCGTCCTGCCGCTCGCCGTGGTCGGGACAGCCTTGGGCGTGGCGGCCGCCCTGGTCGTGCCGGGCGAGCGCCTCGGGCTCGTCGCCGTCGCCCAGTTCGTGGCGGGGGCGGTCCCCGCGCCCCTGGCAGGGTTGTTCTTCCTCGGGATCTGGGCGTGCGCCCTCGGGTGGGGCGCACCGTGCCAGTTCTCCGGTGCGACGAGCCTCGGTCGCGACGTCGGCCGGGCCCTGCGCCCCGGGGCGACCGAGGCGGACGTCGTGCGGTGGACGAAGGTCTCCCTGATCGGGCTCACCGTCCTCATGGTCGCGTTCGCCCTCCTGCGCACCGAGCAGTCGGCGTGGTGGAACGTCCTCGCCTGGACCCTGCGGAACGGGGCGACGCTGGCTCCGGTGGTCGCGGCGCTGCTGTGGCCCCTCGCCACCCGTGCGGCCGTCCTCGCGGCCCTGCCGGCCGGCTTCGGCAGCGGACTGCTCTGGTACCACCTGGGTGGCTGGGAGCCCGCGACCTTCCACCACGGCGTCCACCCGGTCTGGGTGGGCATGACGGTCAACCTCGTGGTGCTCGTGGTGGTGACGCTCCTGGGGCCCCGCCCCCGACTCACCGCGGTCCCGGGTCGACGACGGGCGGCGGTCGCAGCCCTGGCCGCCACGTTCGGCGGCGGGGGAGCGCTGGCGGTGACGTGGCCGACCTTGCACCCGCTCGGGCTGACCGGGCCCGGCTTGCTCGGCGTCGTCGGTGTGGCCACCGCCGCCGCGGTCCTGGCGTTCCCGGACGGGCGACAGGAGTCGGCCGACCAGCCGTCGGACCGGACCGCGGTGACGGGCGCGGACCCTGCCGCCGAGCCGGCGGGGATCCGCCTGGCGGCCTCCACGTCCCGCTGACGCGGTGGGCGGGTCGGGCCGGCTGGGGGAGCCCGACCCGCCCGTCGTCACCAGGTGGCGACGTGCGCCCGCAGCGCGTCGCGGACGAGCCGGGCACCGTCCGCACCGCCGTAGTTCTCGGCGAACCGCGGGTCGGCGACGTACATGTCGGCCAGGCCGAGGACGTAGGCCGCCGGTGGGCGACCCGATCCGTGGCCGGGCGTCCCGGGGATGCCGCCCAGCCAGGCGACGTGCCGAGCGGCGAGCTCCTGCGCCTCCGGCCCGGCAGGGTCCCGCCCCTCCGCCGCGGCGCGGGTCCACGCCCGTCCGAGCTCCACGCTGCGAGCCTTCCGGTCCCGCAGCTCCGCCTCCGTCAGCCCGCGCCACCACGCGTCACCGCGGGCGTACGCGTCGGCACCCCACCGCTGCTCCACCTCCTCCCGGTGCTGCGTGTGGTCGAAACCGTCGAACATCTCCTCGGCCACGAGCGGGCCTCCTTCCTCCAGCGCGGCGATGGTGCGCTCCACCGAGGCCACCTGGCGGGCCAGGCGTGCTGCCTCGCGTCGCAGTTGGTCACGGTGCTCGCGGAGCGCGGGCAGGACGGTCGACGGGTCGTCGTGCGCCCGCTCGCCGACGGCCCGACGGATCGTCGCGAGGGGGACGCCGAGGTCGCGCAGCACGAGGATCCGCTGGAGCCGGACGAGCTCGCTCTCGCCGTACCACCGGATCCCTCCGGTGCCGACCGCGGCCGGTGCCAGCAAACCGACCGCGTCGTAGTGCCGCAACGTGCGGCTGGTCACGCCGGTCAGACGCGTGACCTCCTGGATCGACCACTGCGGCACGCCCGTCCTCATGGCTGACTCCCTTCCTGCCCGACACGACGGTAGAGGTTGACGTTACGTCAACCGCAAGACCGGATCCCTCCTTCGTGACGGGCCCTGGTGCGGTCCCGGCCCGGCGCGCGGGTAGCATCAGCGCTCACAGGCGTCGACCCGGCCATCACCGGCGAGCCTCCGGAAGAACAGGTCGCACCGGTCGGTCGGCCCCAGTAGAACCGGACGGGTGGGCCCGTCACAGCCCACGACGAGCGGCCCCGCCGTCGTCGGCCGGACCTCGTGCGCGGGACCGGACGACGCCGTCGGCGGCAAGCGAGGTGGTACCGCGGTGCCCCGGAGACGGGATGTCGTCCTCGCACGATGTGGCAGCAGTGACCGCACACCGTGCTGGACCCGTGGAGGAGCCCCGTGGCCTACCCGATGCACCGGACCGCCGAGAACGGCGCGCCCGCCGCCGTGCCCGCGTCGCCCGACCTGCCCGCCCTCGAGCGGGAGGTCCTGGCGCACTGGGAGTCCGACGGCACCTTCGCGGCGTCGGTCGAGCACCGCCTGGCCGG
Organism: Actinotalea sp.; assembly: GCA_014360395.1. GTDB lineage: Bacteria > Actinomycetota > Actinomycetes > Actinomycetales > Cellulomonadaceae > Actinotalea. Next base: position 9,525 of record JACIXM010000250.1, on the reverse strand, counting down.
CGAGAACGGCAGCAACGAGTTCGTCTTCTACGACGGGCCGCCCTTCGCCAACGGCCTGCCCCACTACGGCCACCTGCTGACCGGCTACGTCAAGGACGTCGTCCCGCGCTACCGGACGATGCGGGGGCAGCGGGTCGAGCGGCGCTTCGGGTGGGACACGCACGGTCTGCCCGCCGAGCTCGAGGCCGAGCGGGTGCTCGGCATCACCGACAAGGCGCAGATCGACGAGCTGGGCATCGCTGCGTTCAACGACGCGTGCCGCACCTCGGTGCTGCGGTACACCGACGAGTGGCAGGCGTACGTCACCCGCCAGGCCCGGTGGGTCGACTTCGAGAACGACTACAAGACGCTCGACCTGCCGTTCATGGAGTCGGTCATCTGGGCGTTCAAGCAGCTCTACGACAAGGGCCTGGCCTACGAGGGCTACCGGGTCCTGCCGTACTGCTGGCGCGACCAGACGCCGCTGTCCAACCACGAGCTGCGCATGGACGACGACGTCTACGCCGACGTGCAGGACCAGACCGTCACCGTGACCTTCCCGCTCGTGGGGGAGAAGGCCGACGCCCTGTGGCTCACCGGCGTCCGCGCGCTCGCCTGGACGACCACGCCCTGGACCCTGCCGACGAACTCCGCGCTCGCGGTCGGCCCGGACATCACGTACGTCGTCGTGCCGCACGCCGTCGCGCCGGAGGCGCGCGAGGGCACCCAGGCGGGCCTGAGCGGCGAGCACTTCCTCCTGGCCAAGGACCTCCTCGCCGGCTACGCGAAGGACCTCGGCTACGCGAGCGCGGAGGACGCGCACGCCGCCGTCGTCCGCGAGCTGAGCGGCACCGAGCTCGCCGGCGTGCGCTACGAGCCGCTGTTCGACTACCTCACCGACCACGCCGGGATGGAGAACGGCTTCCAGGTCCTCACCGCCGAGTACGTCACCACGGAGGACGGCACGGGCCTGGTCCACCAGGCACCGGCCTACGGCGAGGCGGACCAGGAGGTCTGCGAGGCCGCCGGCATCCCGACGATCCTCAGCGTCGACGACGGCGGCCGGTTCACCTCGCTCGTGCCGGACTTCGCCGGCCTGCAGGTGTTCGAGGCGAACAAGCCGATCACCCAGCGTCTGCGCGCCGACGGCCGCCTGCTGCGCCAGGCCTCGTACGTGCACGCCTACCCGCACTGCTGGCGCTGCCGGAACCCGCTCATCTACAAGGCGGTCTCCAGCTGGTTCGTCAAGGTCACCGCGTTCAAGGACCGGATGGTCGAGCTCAACGAGCAGATCGCCTGGACCCCTGAGCACGTCAAGCACGGCCAGTTCGGCAAGTGGCTGGAGAACGCCCGCGACTGGTCCGTCTCGCGCAACCGCTACTGGGGCACGCCGATCCCCGTGTGGGTCAGCGACGACCCGGCGTACCCGCGCATCGACGTCTACGGCTCGATCGCCGAGCTCGAGCGGGACTTCGGCGCGGAGGTCACCGACCTGCACCGGCCCTTCATCGACGAGCTGACGCGGCCGAACCCGGACGACCCGACGGGCGCGTCCACGATGCGCCGTATCCCCGACGTGCTGGACGTGTGGTTCGACTCCGGCTCGATGTCCTTCGCGCAGGTGCACTACCCGTTCGAGAACGCCGAGTGGTTCGAGCACCACTACCCGGGCGACTTCATCGTCGAGTACATCGGCCAGACGCGCGGCTGGTTCTACACGCTGCACGTGCTGGCGACGGCGCTCTTCGACCGGCCCGCGTTCCGCTCGTGCGTCTCGCACGGCATCGTGCTCGGCTCCGACGGGCGCAAGATGAGCAAGAGCCTGCGCAACTACCCGGACGTCAACGAGGTCTTCGACCGCGACGGCTCGGACGCCATGCGCTGGTTCCTCATGGCCAGCCCGATCCTGCGCGGCGGCAACCTCGTCGTCACCGAGGAGGGCATCCGCGACGTCGTCCGGCAGGTGCACCTGCCGCTGTGGAGCACCTACTACTTCTTCACGCTCTACGCCGGCGCCGCCGACGGCGGCCGGGGGTACGTCGCGCGGGCCCTCACGCCCGAGCGCGTGACCGGGATGGGCGCCCTGGACCGGTACGTGCTCGCGCGGACGCGGGACCTCGTCGTGCGCGTGCAGGAGCAGCTCGACGCCTACGACGTCGCCGGGGCCTGCGAGACCGTCCGCGAGCACCTGGACATGCTGACCAACTGGTACGTGCGGACCCAGCGGGACCGGTTCTGGGCCGAGGACGCCGACGCCTTCGACACGCTGTGGACGGCGCTGGAGGTGCTCACGCGCGTCATGGCACCGCTGTCGCCGCTGCTCACCGAGGAGATCTGGCGCGGGCTGACCGGTGGACGCAGCGTCCACCTGACCGACTGGCCCGCCGTCGTGGGCCCCGACGGCCAGGACACGGACCTCGGTCGGGTGCTGGTCGCCGACCACGACCTCGTGCGCTCCATGGAGCAGGTCCGCGAGATCGTCTCGACGGCGCTGGGCCTGCGCAAGGCGCACGGCCTGCGGGTGCGTCAGCCCCTGCGGGAGCTCGGGCTCGCGCTGTCCGACCCCGACGGCGTCCAGCCCTACGCGGACCTCATCCGCACCGAGCTCAACGTCAAGCACGTCACCCTCGTCTCCGTCGCGGAGGTCGGCCCCCAGGACCTCGGGGTGACCACCCGGCTGGCCGTCAACGCCCGGGCGGCGGGGCCGCGTCTCGGGCGGGCCGTGCAGGGTGTCATCCGCGCCGCGAAGGCGGGGGAGTGGGAGCAGGCCGACGGCGTCGTCGTCGTCCGGACGCCGGAGGGCCTCGTCCCGTTGGAGGCTGCGGAGTACGAGCTGACCACCGTGGTCGCGGACACCGGTGAGGGCGAGCAGACCACCGTGGCCGGCGTGCTGGGCGACGGCGGCGTCGCGCTGCTGGACATCGCGCTCGACGACGCGCTGCGCGCCGAGGGGTACGCCCGCGACGTCGTCCGGGTCGTCCAGGACGAGCGCAAGGCGGCGGGCCTGCAGGTCTCGGACCGCATCCGGCTGACGCTGGCGGTCCCCCCCGAGCACCGGGCGGCCGTCGAGGACCACCGGGCGATGATCGCGCGGGAGACCCTGGCCGTCCAGGTCGAGGTCACCTCCGACGACGTCGCCCCGGCCGTCGCCCGGGTGGGCGTGCAGAAGGTCGACGGCGCCGTCCCCGTGGCGGCGGCGCCGGGGGACGCGGCGGGGGCCGACGCGGCGGAGGAGAAGTCGTGAGCGGGCCCGTAACCGGCGACGACCGGGGCGCCCGGGAGGCGCTGCGGGAGGTCTACGCGGGCATCCTCGACCGGGCGCCCGAGCACGACTTCGAGCCCACGCTGGACCGGGTCCGCCGGGTCTGCGACCTGCTGGGCGAGCCGCAGCGGGCCTTCCGCGTCGTGCACCTGACGGGCACGAACGGCAAGACCTCCACCTCGCGGATGGTCGAGCGGCTCCTGCGCGAGCACGGGCTGCGGACCGGCCGCTTCACCAGCCCTCACCTGACCAGCGTGACCGAGCGGATCGCGATCGACGGCGAGCCCGTCACCGCGGAGCGGTTCGTCGAGCTGTGGCGGGACGTCGCGCCCTACGTGCACATGGTCGACACGGAGTCGCTCGCCGCCGGTGGCCCGCGGATGAGCTTCTTCGAGGTCCTCACCGTCATGGCGTTCGCGGCCTTCGCGGACGCGCCCGTCGACGTGGCGGTCGTCGAGGTCGGCATGGGCGGCGAGTGGGACGCGACCAACGTCGTGGACGCGGACGTCGCCGTCGTGACGCCCGTCGCCCTGGACCACGAGCGCTGGCTCGGGCACTCGGTGGTCGAGATCGCCGGGGAGAAGTCGGGGATCATCAAGGACGGGTGCACCGTGGTGCTGGCCGACCAGCGCGAGGAGGTCGAGGGGATCATGCTCGCCGCGGCCGCCGAGCGGGGCGCGCGGGTCCTGCGGGAGGGTGTCGACCTGGAGGTCGCGGGCCGGCAGGTCGCGGTCGGGGGGCAGGTCGTCGACCTGCGGACCTCCGGTGGTCTCTACACCGGTGTGCTGCTGCCTCTGCACGGCGAGCACCAGGCCCACAACGCCCTCCTGGCGCTGTCGGCGGCCGAGGCGCTCCTGCGCTCCGGCGGTGCGCTGGCCGCTGACGTCGTCGAGGCCGCCTTCGCGGACGTGACCTCGCCCGGGCGCCTGGAGGTGGTACGGGCCTCGCCGACCGTCCTGGTGGACGCCGCGCACAACCCTGCGGGCGTCGAGGCCCTGGTCGCCGCCGTGGAGGAGGCCTTCGCGTTCTCCCGGCTGGTCGGCGTGGTGGGCGTCATGGCGGACAAGGACGCCGAGCAGATCCTCGCCGGGCTGGAGCCGGCGCTCGCCGAGGTGGTCGTGACGCGCTCGGCGTCGGACCGGTCGCTCGACGTGGAGGAGCTGCGCCAGGTCGCCGAGGACGTCTTCGGTCCGGACCGGGTGCACGTCGCCGAGCGGCTGGACGAGGCGGTCGCGCGAGCCGTCGAGGTGGCCGAGGCGGGCAACGAGGGCGCCCTGACGGCCGCCGGCGTGCTCGTGACCGGCTCCGTCGTGCTCGCCGCAGAGGCCCGCACGCTGATGGGGCGCTGAGGCGGAGCCGCCGGTCGTGCACAGATGTGCACGACCGGCGCACGTCATCCCCTTGACCCTCTGACCTGGCTCTTCGATGCTGGCACGCAGGGACGGCAGGGCCGCCGTGCCGACCCGAGCGCGACCGGGGCGGACGGCCCGGCGGCCGTCCCGCGGGCGCGGCGACGACGCCGCGTGCCTCGGTGAGCTGAAGAGGAGTGCAGCGTGAAGAAGCTGATCAACGACCCGTCCCGCGTCGTCGACGAGTCCGTCGAGGGCTTCGGCCTGGCGCACGCGGACCTCGTCGCCGTCCACACCGACCCGATCTTCGTCAGCCGCGCCGGTGGCGCCGTGCAGGGCAAGGTCGGCCTCGTCAGCGGCGGCGGCAGCGGCCACGAGCCCCTGCACGCGGGCTTCGTCGGGCTGGGCATGCTCGACGCCGCGGTCCCGGGCGCCATGTTCACCTCGCCCACCCCCGACGCGATCGCCCCGGCCACGATGGCGGCGAACGGGGGCGCGGGCGTCCTGCACATCGTGAAGAACTACACGGGCGACGTGCTGAACTTCGAGACGGCCGCCGAGCTCGCGGACGCCGAGGGCATCGAGGTGCGCTCGGTCATCGTCAACGACGACGTCGCGGTGGAGGACTCCCTCTACACCGCCGGCCGTCGCGGGGTCGCAGGGACCGTCGCCGTCGAGAAGATCGCCGGCGCCGCCGCCGAGCGCGGCGACGACCTCGCCTCCGTGGCCGCGATCGCCGAGCGCGTCAACGCCAACGTCCGCAGCATGGGCGTCGCGCTCAGCGCGTGCACCGTCCCCCACGCGGGCACCCCGAGCTTCCAGCTCACGGACGCCGAGATCGAGATCGGCATCGGCATCCACGGCGAGCCCGGTCGCCGCAGGATCCCGATGGCCTCGGCCGACGAGATCACCGAGATGCTGACGAACCCGGTCATGGACGACCTCGGCGCCGGCGGCAGCGACCAGGTCCTCCTGCTCGTCAACGGCATGGGCGGCACGCCGCTGTCGGAGCTCTACGTGGTGTACCGCAAGGCCCGGCAGCTCCTGGAGGGTCGCGGCGCGACGGTCGCCCGCTCCCTGGTGGGCAACTACGTCACGTCGCTGGAGATGCAGGGCTGCTCCGTCACGGTGCTGCGTCTGGACGACGAGCTGACGGCGCTGTGGGACGCCCCCGTGCACACGGCCGCGCTGCGGTGGTGAGGTGCTGAAGGGCTGACGACGACAGCCCGGGGTGGGCCGGAGCCTCCGGCCGGCCCCGGGCTGGTCAGCGCAGTTGACACGATCGTGGTCCTGCCGTGGGGCAGCGATGAGACGTGGTGGCGTGGCAGGCTACGAGGACCGCCCTCGCCCCGGGGCGGCCGAGCGGACGAAGGAGAGTCATGACCCTCGACGTGGCGTGGACGGTGGACTGGGTGCGACGGACTGCGCAGGTGGTCCTGGAGAACCGGGACTACCTGGTGGAGCTGGACCGGCAGATCGGTGACGGTGACCACGGCGAGAACCTCAAGCGCGGCTTCACCGCCGTCATCGCCAAGCTCGACGGCGCCACGGAGCCGCCCGGCCAGCCCGCCGACGTCCTCAAGACGGTCGCCACGACCCTCATGTCCACGGTCGGCGGCGCCGCCGGCCCGCTGTACGGCACGGCCTACCTGCGTGCCGCGAAGGTCACCGCCGTCGACGTGCTCGACGGCCCCGGCGTCCTCGCCATGCTCGAGGCGGGCCTGGAGGGCATCGTCGCGCGCGGGAAGGCGCAGCCGGGCGAGAAGACCATGGTCGACGCGTGGACCCCGGCCGTGAACGCGGCCCAGCAGGCGGTCGCCGACGGCGCCTCCGCCGAGCAGGTGCTCGCCGCCGCGGCCACGGCCGCCGAGGAGGGGGCCGTGGCGACGGACCCGCTCGTCGCCACGAAGGGCCGCGCGAGCTACCTGGGGGAGCGCAGCGCGGGCCATCGTGACCCCGGGGCCGCGTCCTCGGCGATGGTGATCCGCGCGGCGGCCGACGCGGCGGCGGCCGCTGACGGGGCCGCGTGATGCCCGACGTCGCACTCGTCCTCGTCTCCCACTCGCGGGCGGCCGCCGAGGGCGTCGCGGAGATCGCCGCGCAGATGGCACCCGACGTCACCCTCCTGCCGGCGGGCGGCATGGACGAGGGGATCGGCACCGACTTCGGCCGGATCATGGAGGCGGTCGAGCGGGGCGCCGGTCAGGCGGCCGGCGTGGTCGTCCTGACCGACCTGGGTTCGGCCGTCCTCACGACGGAGGCGGTCCTGGAGGCCCTGGACGAGGACGTCGTCGCCGTCGTCCGCCTCGCCGACGCCCCGTTCCTGGAGGGTGCGGTCGCCGCGGCGGTCGCCGCCCAGCAGGGTGACGGGCTGGACGCGGTGCTCGCGGCGGCCGAGGACGCCGGCGTGCTGTACGCGGCCCGCGCGGGGGAACGGGCCGGTGCGAAGGCGAGCGCGCCCGACGGCGGCGCCGAGCCGGTGCTCGACGGGCACGTGACCCGCGCGGTCGTGCTCCGCAACCCGCTGGGTCTGCACGCCCGGCCGGCGGCCGTCGTCGCGCGGGCGGTGGCGGACACCGGCGTGGCGCTGACGATCAACGGCGTGAACGGCGCCAGCGTCCTGGGGCTCATGGGTCTGGGCGCCACCGGGGGGCAGGAGCTCACCGTGACCGCGAGCGGCCCCGGTGCCCAGGAGGCGGTGCAGCAGGTCGTCGACCTGGTCGAGTCCGGCTTCGGCGAGGCCTGAGAGCCGCGGCGGCGGCGCGTCGTCCGGCCACCGCCGCCCGGATACCCTGGGCCCCGTGAGCCGCGAGACCACCGACGACGCGACCCCGCGCCCCCCGCGGTCCGCCCGGCGCCAGTTCGCCGCGACCGTCCTGGTCCTCGAGGCGTTCGTCGTCTTCTTCGCGACCCTCGTGGCGTTCGGCCTGCGGGAGGGGAACCCCGCCGCGATCTTCGTCCTGGGCGGCACGCTGTCGCTGTCGATGATCCTCGTGGCCGGCATGCTCCGCTGGCCGGCGGCGTACGTCGCGGGATCGGTCCTGCAGGTGCCGATGGTCGCGATCGGCCTCGTGGTGCCCCTGATGTTCGTCGTCGCGGGCGCGTTCGTGGTGCTGTGGGTCTGGGGGCTGCGACTGGGGGCGCGCATCGACCGGGAGCGGGCCGAGCGGGCGGCGGCCGGCGGCTGAACCCGGCTCTCGCGCGCCGTTAGGGTGTCGGCCATGACGTCTGCCCCTGAGCGCACCCTGGTCCTCGTCAAGCCCGACGGCGTCCGTCGTGGCGTGGTCGGGGAGGTCCTCCGCCGCATCGAGGCCAAGGGCTACACGCTGGTCGCCCTCGAGATGCGCGTCGCCGACCGCGACCTCCTCGGCGCCCACTACGCCGAGCACGCCGGCAAGCCGTTCTTCGAGCCGCTGGTCGAGTTCATGGGCTCCGGGCCGGTCGTGGCGGCGGTGGTCCAGGGTCACCGGGTCATCGAGGGCTTCCGCTCCCTCGCCGGGGCGACGGACCCGACGACGGCGGCCCCGGGCACGGTGCGCGGCGACCTCGGGCGGGACTGGGGCGAGGCGGTGGTGCAGAACCTCGTGCACGGCTCGGACTCCCCGGAGTCCGCCGGCCGCGAGATCGGGCTGTGGTTCCCCGGCCTGTCGTGACGCACGCCGGGTGCAGGCTCCCCGCGCGGCGGCCCGCCGGGCGCGGCCGGACCTCCTAGGCTCGCGCCGTGCACCTCAAGACGCTCACCCTGCGAGGCTTCAAGTCGTTCGCCTCGGCGACGACGCTGAGCTTCGAGCCGGGTGTCACGTGCGTCGTCGGGCCCAACGGCTCGGGCAAGTCCAACGTCGTGGACGCCCTGGCCTGGGTCATGGGTGAGCAGGGCGCGAAGTCCCTGCGCGGCGGCAAGATGGAGGACGTCATCTTCGCCGGGACGTCCGGTCGCCCGCCGCTGGGGCGGGCCGAGGTGAGCCTGACGATCGACAACGGCGACGGCGCGCTGCCGATCGACTACTCCGAGGTGACGATCTCCCGGACGCTGTTCCGCAGCGGCGGGTCGGAGTACGCCATCAACGGGTCGCCGTGCCGCCTCCTCGACATCCAGGACCTGCTGTCCGACTCGGGCCTGGGCCGGGAGATGCACGTCATCGTCGGTCAGGGCCAGCTCGACGCGGTGCTGCGCGCGACGCCGGAGGACCGCCGGGGCTTCATCGAGGAGGCCGCGGGCGTCCTCAAGCACCGCAAGCGCAAGGAGAAGGCGCTGCGCAAGCTCGACGCGATGCAGGCCAACCTCACGCGCCTGACCGATCTGACCGGCGAGATCCGGCGGCAGCTGGGCCCGCTGGGCAAGCAGGCCGAGGTCGCCCGCCGGGCGCAGTCGGTCCAGGCGGACCTGCGCGACGCCCGGGCGCGCCTGCTGGCCGACGACCTGGCGCAGCTGACCGCCACCCTCGAGCAGGAGATCGCCGACGAGACAGCGCTGCGGGAGCGGCGCACGGAGGTCGAGACGGCGCTCCAGGACGCCCGGCACCGGCTCGGCCGGCTCGAGGCGGAGGCCGCGGCCGCGGCGCCGGCGCTGTCCGAGGCCGGGGAGGTCTGGTACCGGCTGTCCTCGGCGCGCGAACGGCTCCGCGGCATCTCGACGCTCGCGGGGGAACGGCTGCGCCTCCTCGGCTCCGCCGAGCCGGAGCCGAGCGGTGGCCGCGACCCGGAGGACCTCCAGGCCCAGGCGGCCCGGGCCCGGGTGGCCGAGGCCGAGCTCGAGGGGGAGGTCGACCTGGCCCGCACCGCCGTCGAGGCGGCGTCGCGCGCACGGCAGGAGCTGGAGGAGGCGGCGCGAGCGGCCGAGAAGCGGCTCGCCGACCTCCAGCGCGCCGTCGCCGACCGGCGCGAGGGCCTCGCGCGGCTCGATGCAGATCACGAAATCGTTGAAGCCGAAATGCG
>JACIXM010000025.1 GCA_014360395.1 Actinotalea sp. | reverse complement strand
CGCGCGCCGACGTCGACGGGATCGCGACCCAGGACCTCCCGCCGGGTGACGGGGTGCGCGGGCGCGCCGAGCGGCGGCTCGGCCGGCGGCTCGGGCAGCAGGCGCGGGTCACGGGGGTGGACTACCGCGACGGCGAGGGGCGCCTGCAGCACGTGCCGGCGGACGTCGTCGTCAGCGCCGTGGACATGTTCCAGACCGACAGCCGGCTGCTGCCGGAGCACCTGCGCGGGCACTCGCGGGCCTGGTGGGACCGCCGCCTGCCCGGGCCGAGCGCCGTGCTGCTGTACCTGGGGGTGAAGGGGCGCGTCGAGGAGCTGCAGCACCACTCGCTGTTCTTCACCGAGGACTGGCAGCGCGGGTTCGACGCGATCTTCCCGAAGGGCGAGCGGCGGGCGCCGTCGGCGGGGCCTCACGTCGACTTCCCCAGCCCCATGTCGATCTACGTGTGCCGGCCGAGCGCGACCGACGCGACCGTGGCGCCCGAGGGCGACGAGAACCTCTTCGTGCTGGTCCCGGCGCCGGCGGACGTGCGGCTGGGGCGCGGCGGCGTCGACGGCGCGGGCGACCCCTGGGTCGAGCGGACCGCGGACGCGGCGATCGCGCAGATCGCGCAGTGGGCGGGCGTGCCGGACCTCGCCGAGCGGATCACCGTGCGGCGGACCGTCGGCCCGGCGGACTTCGCCGAGGACCTGCGGACCTGGCACGGCACCGCGCTGGGCCCGGCGCACACGTTGCGGCAGAGCGCGATGTTCCGCGCCGGCAACGCGTCGCGGAAGGTCGCCGGGCTGTACCACGCGGGCGGGACGACGATCCCGGGCATCGGCCTGCCGATGTGCCTCATCAGCGCCGAGCTCGTCATCAAGCGGCTGCGGGGGGACACCTCGACCGGGCCGCTGCCCGAGCCGCTGCGTCCGGCGGGTCGTCCGTGAGCCCGGCGGAAGGCCTGGCGGCGTGATCGGCTTCTCCTACCTCGCCGTCCTGCTCGTCTCCATCACCGGCATGGTCGTGCTCGACCGGCGGTTCCGGCTCTTCTTCTGGGTCGCGCCGGCGCGTGCCGCGATGGTGCTGTTCCTCGGCGTCTCGGTGTTCCTGATCTGGGACGGGTTCGGGATCCTGCTCGGGGTGTTCTTCCGCGGGCAGACGGACTTCATGACGGGCGTGCTGCTCGCCCCCGAGCTGCCGCTGGAGGAGCTCTTCTTCCTCGTGCTGCTGTCGTACCTGACCATGAACGTGTACGGGGGCCTGCGGCAGGTGCTCGGGGACGGCTCCGACGACGGCGCCCGGTGCGCCGCGGCGCGCGGAGGTGCGGCGTGACGTACGCGCTGCTCAACGTGCCCTTCCTGCTGCTCGCCGTGGTCACGCTCGTGGTCGCGCGCAGACGGACCGGCCGGCCGGCCTGGAAGCCGCTGGCCGGGACCATGGCCGTGCTGCTGCTGCTCACCGCCATCTTCGACAACTTCATGATCATGGCGGGGCTCGTCGCGTACGACGACGCCCAGCGGATCGGTCTGCAGATCGGCGTCGCGCCGATCGAGGACTTCGCCTACGCGGTGCTCGCGGTGGTCCTGCTGCCGGCGCTGTGGCACCTGATCGCGCCGTGGGGCGGGCGGCGGGCGGGGGCGTCGTCGTCGGCGGCGTCCGGTGGGACGATCGACGGGACGGCCCGACGGACGGAGACGACGTGACCGCGACCGCGCACCGAGGCGGTGTGGTGCGGGAGCTGACGCTCAGCTCCCGGCCGCTGAGCTGGGTCAACACGGCGTACCCGTTCGGCGCCGCGTACGTCATGAGCACGCGCGAGGTCGACCTCACGTTCATCATCGGGACGCTGTTCTTCCTCATCCCGTACAACCTGCTCATGTACGGGATCAACGACGTCTTCGACTACGAGTCGGACCTGGCGAACCCGCGCAAGGGCGGGGTCGAGGGCGCGCTGCTCGACACGCGCCTGCACCGCACGACGCTGCTGGCCTCGACCCTGCTGCCGGTGCCGTTCGTGGTGTACCTCGTGGCGGCCGGCGACCCGCTGTCGTGGCTGGTGCTCGCGTTCTCGCTCTTCGCGGTCGTGGCGTACTCGGCGCCGCGGCTGCGGTTCAAGGAGCGGCCGGTCCTGGACTCGATGACGTCGAGCACGCACTTCGTCTCGCCGGCCCTCTACGGGCTCGTGCTGGCGGGGGAGGGGATCTCGACCGCGGCGTGGGTGATCCTCGCCGGCTTCTTCCTGTGGGGGATGGCGAGCCAGGCGTTCGGGGCGGTGCAGGACGTCGTCGCCGACCGCGCCGCCGGGATCGGGTCCATCGCGACGGTGCTCGGCGCGCGCCCGACGGTGTGGTTCGCCTTCGCGCTCTACGCCGTCGGCGGGCTGCTCATGCTGGCGCTGCCCTGGCCGGGGCCGCTGGCGGCGCTGCTCGTGCTGCCGTACCTGGGGATCGTGTGGCAGTTCCGGGGGATCACCGATGCCACGGCGGAGACGGCCAACAAGGGCTGGCGCCAGTTCCTCGGCGCCAACTACGCCGTCGGCTTCCTGGTCACCATGCTCCTGATCTGGTCCGCCCTGGGCTGACCCCAGGTCCCGCGTCAGGTCCTCCGGCAGGGTCCCTGCCCCGCCTCGGGCCGCCACTGCGGTGAGGGTTGCGGCCGGATGGCGACCTCAACCCTCACCGCAGGGGACCGTGCGGGCTGTCGACCTTCGCCTCAGCGGGCCGACGACGCCGCGGCGTTGACCTCGTAGCTCGTGTTGGTCGCCTCGAAGAAGTTCACGAGCTGCAGGGTGTCGTTCGCCGCGGCCATCCACTTGGCCGGGTTGCTCACCCGGTAGTGCGGATCGAAGCCGAGCTCCTCCAGGCGCCGGTCCGCGAGGTAGCGGACGTACTGGTTCACGTAGTCGGCGTTGAGGCCCAGGATGCCGTGCGGCAGCAGGTCGCGGTTGTACCGCTCCTCCATCTCGACGGCATCGAGGACCATCTGCCGGATCTCCTCGGCGAACTCCGGCGTCTGCAGGTCCGGGTTCTCCTCCAGCACGGTGAGGACGAGGTTGATCCCGAACTTCAGGTGCAGCGACTCGTCGCGGACGATCCAGTCGATGAGCGAGCCGAAGTTCCGCAGCAGGTTCCGCTGCCGGAAGCTCAGCGCGACCATGAACCCGCTGTAGAACCAGATGCCCTCCAGCACGACGTTGTACGCGACGAGGTTCCGCACGAAGTCGCGCTTGCCCTCCGTCGTCGAGATGTCGATCGTCTGCTCGGTCATCCGGCGGATGTAGTGGACCTCGAACTCCTCCTTCGCGGCCATCGAGGGCACGGTCACGTGGGACTCGTACGCCTCGGTCCGGTCGATGGGGAACGTCTCGAGGACGTACTCGAACGCCATGCAGTGGTTGGCCTCCTCCCACATCTGCTTGGCGAGGTACAGGTGCGCCTCGGGGGCGTTGAGGTAGGGGTAGACGCCGAACGCGAGCGCCTTGTTGACCAGCAGCTCGCTGGGGTTGAAGTAGCTCATGAGGAACGTGACGGCGTGCTTCTCCTCGTCCGTCATGCGTTGGAAGTCCGCGAGGTCCTCGCCGAGCTGGATCTCGTTGGGGAACCACGTGTTCGCGACGGCCTGGTCGTACAGGTCCATCGCCCACGGGTAGCGGACGGGCTTGAGCAGCAGGCCCTCGGCGATGCCGGTGCCGAGGATGGAGGGTGCGGCGATGGTCATGGTGGGGTCCTTCCGGGGTCAGGTGCTCGTGGGGAGCCGGTGCACCGCATGTCGGCGCAGGGACTCCCCACGAGGGGGCGTGGTGGCGGTGGGGAGCCGGTGCACCGCATTGCGGCACACGGACTCCCCGCGCGTGGGAGTCGAGGGGTGAACGAGGCTCATGGGGAGCAGGTGTGCCGGATGGCGCGCCGAGGGCTCCCCACGAGCCGGGCTCGGTCAGCAGGTCACTGGCAGGAGTCGCACTGCAGGCGCTCCATCGGGTCGACCGGGCACGCGACGCCGTCGACGACGTCGAGCTCCCGCCCCGATGCCGACGGCGCTGCGGTGTCCGGTTCCGGGGCCGACGGCGCCGCGGTGTCCCGCCCCGATGCCGACGACGCCGCGGTGTCCAGCTCCGATGCCGACGACGCGCCGTCCGGGGCGTCCGACGACCCGAGCGTCGAGACCCCGGCGAACCCGAACCCCCGG
>JACIXM010000249.1 GCA_014360395.1 Actinotalea sp. | reverse complement strand
CCTCGTCGCCAGCACCGACGAGGAGGCCGCCGACCTCGTCCGCCTTTACGGCGCGGACTCCGACGACGTGCACGTCGTCGCGCCCGGTGTCGACCTCGAGCTCTTCCACCCCGACCTCGGCGAGCGCGACCCGGCCGCGCCCTCGCGCCTGCTGACCACGGGCCAGCTGGACCAGGCCCGCCTGCGCGCGCGCCGCGCCCTGGGCCTGCCCGCCGACGACGAGGTCGTCCTCTTCGCCGGCCGGGTGCAGCCCCTCAAGGCCCCCGACGTGCTCGTCCGGGCCGTCGGCGCGCTGCGCGCCCGCGGGGGGCGGGTGCCCCGGCTCGTCGTCCTCGGCGGCCCCAGCGGGAACCCGACGGCCCTGTCCGACCTGCGGGCGCTGGCCCGCGACCTCGGCGTGGCGGACCGGGTCGACTTCCGCCCACCGGTCCCGCGGCCGCAGCTCGCCCGCTGGTACCGGGCCGCCGACCTCGTCGCCGTGCCCTCGCGCACCGAGTCGTTCGGGCTCGTCGCCGCCGAGGCGCAGGCCTGCGGGACCCCCGTCGTCGCGGCCGCCGTGGGCGGGCTGCGGACGGTCGTCGTCGACGGCGTCACCGGCGCGCTCGTCCCGGGGCACGACCCCCGGCGGTGGGCCGCCGCGCTCGCGGACCTCCTCGGCGACGGCGTCCGCCGCGCGGCCCTGGGGGTCGGCGCGGTGCACCAGGCGAGGCGGCTCGGGTGGGAGTCCGCCGCCGAGGCCGTCGTCGGCGTCTACGACGCCTGCCGGCGCCGTACGCCCTCCCGCGCGAGCGCCTGAGCCACCCTCGGACGGGGCGTCCCGGGGAGCAGGACGGTCCCGGAACGGGGCGCCGGGCATGGGGCAGGATGGCCACCATGACCTACACCCTCGTGCTGCTCCGCCACGGCGAGAGCGAGTGGAACGCCAAGAACCTGTTCACCGGCTGGGTGGACGTCGCGCTGTCCGAGAAGGGCGTACAGGAGGCGAAGCGCGGCGGGAGCCTGCTGACCGAGGCCGGCGTGCTGCCGGACGTCGTGCACACGTCGCTGCTGCGCCGCGCGATCACCACCGCGAACCTGGCCCTCGACGCGGCCGACCGGCACTGGATCCCGGTGCGGCGGCACTGGCGCCTCAACGAGCGTCACTACGGCGCCCTGCAGGGCAAGGACAAGAAGCAGACCCTCGCCGAGTTCGGCGAGGAGCAGTTCATGCTCTGGCGCCGGTCGTACGACGTCCCGCCGCCGGAGATCGAGCTCGGCTCGGAGTTCTCCCAGGACGCGGACCCGCGCTACGCCGACGCCCCCGTCGTGCGCACCGAGTGCCTCAAGGACGTCCTGGAGCGCGCGCTGCCGTACTGGGACAGCGACATCGTGCCCGACCTGCGCGCCGGGAAGACCGTCCTGGTGGCGGCCCACGGCAACTCGCTGCGCGCCATCATCAAGTACCTCGACGACATCGACGACGAGACGATCGCCGGGCTCAACGTGCCCACGGGCATCCCGCTCGTGTACGAGCTGGATGAGGACCTGAAGCCCGTGACCCGCGGCGGTCGCTACCTCGACCCCGAGGCCGCCGCCGAGGCGATCAAGGCGGTCGCGAACCAGGGCCGCTGACCGGCCGGACCCACCACGACGACGGCGGCCCGTCTCCTCCACATCGGAGGGGCGGGCCGCCGTCGTCGTCCTGCTGGGCCCCGCACCTGCGTCCGATCCGACGGGCAGGAGCCGGGGTCACGGGCCGTCAGGGGCCGGAGTGCTCGTCCAGCTCGCCGGTGACCAGGTACACGATGCGCCGGGCCACGGAGACGCCGTGGTCCCCGAACCGCTCGTAGTACCGGCCCAGCAGCGTCACGTCGACCACCTGCTGGGGGGTGAGCGTGAAGTCGCCGCCCAGCGTGGCCGTGAACGTCTCGTGGTGCAGGCGGTCCAGCAGGTCGTCGTCCCGCTCGATCTCCTCGGCCAGCTCCAGGTCGTGCGAGCCGAGGACGGTCGTCACCCGCTGGGCGACGCGGAGCGCGCTCTCGTGCATCTGCCGGAAGAGCGGCTCGAGCTCGTCCGGCATCGCGCGCCCGGGGTAGCGCAGGCGAGCGACCTCGGCGACGTGCCGGGCCAGGTCGCCCATGCGCTCCAGCGACGCGCTCATCCGCAGCGCCGTGACGACGATCCGCAGGTCCCGCGCCACGGGCTGCTGCTGGGCGAGGAGCGCGACGCACCGCTCGTCCAGGTCGCGCTCGATGGCGTCGATGGTGCTGTCGTCGGCGATGACGTTCTCCGCCAGCGCGACGTCGCCCTCGAGCAGCGCCGTGCCGGCCGAGCCGATCGCCGACTCGACCAGGCGGCTCATTGCCTGGAGGTCCTCGCCGAGCTGGGTCAGCTCGGCCACGAAGATGTCCCGCATCAGTTCCCTCTCGTCGCAGTGCCGGGACAGGGTCGCAGCGCCGGGTGAACAGATGTCACCGGGACGGTGAACATCTGCCGTCCCGGAGCCGTCCGTCCCCCGTCGGGTGGCACCCGACCCCTGCTGGTGAACATACCCTGACCTGGTGATCGACGTTCCGCTCCCGGGCGGCGTGGCCGTGGTGGCCGTCGTCGCGGCGCTGCTGGTCGTCGCCGCGCTCGGCGGCGTGGTCGGCGCGCTCGTCGCGCGGGCGCGGGCCGGGGCGCCGTCGTCCCCGTCCGCCGGGCCGGGCCCCGACGGGCTCGACCGCGGCGCGACCGAGGTCCTGGCGGCCCTGCGGTCGGCCGTCGTGGTCGCCGAGAAGAACGCGCGGGTGGTGCGCGCGAGCCCGACCGCGCGGACCGTGGGCCTGGTCCGGGACGACCGGTTCCAGCACGCGGTCCTGGAGCGCATGGTGCTCGACGTCGCCGCGGACGGCCGGGTCCGGGACGAGGAGCTCGAGCTGCCCCGCAGCGCCGTCGGCGGCGGGACCGTCGTCATGCAGGTCCGTGTGGCGATGCTGGGGGACCACCACGTCATGCTCCTGGCGGAGGACCGCACCGAGGCGCGCCGTCTGGAGGCGATCCGCCGGGACTTCGTCGTCAACATCTCCCACGAGCTCAAGACGCCCGTCGGGGCCCTCGCGCTGCTCTCCGAGACGGTCCAGGACGCGGCCGACGACCCGGACGCGGTGCGCCGCTTCGCGGGCCGGATGCAGACGGAGGCCGCGCGCCTGGCCGCGCTCGTCCAGGAGGTCATCCAGCTCTCCCGCCTGCAGGTCTCCGACCCGTTGACGGCGGCGTCGCGGGTCGACCTGGCCGAGGTGGTGCACGAGGCCGCCGACCGGGCACGGACCACGGCGACGGGCAAGGACATCGAGGTGGACGTCGGCGACGTGCCCGCGGGCGCCGTCGTCCTGGGCTCCCACGACCTGCTCGTCACGGCCGTCCGGAACCTGCTGGACAACGCGGTCGCGTACTCCGAGCCGGGGACGCGGGTCGCCGTCGGGACGACCCTGCGCCCGGACGCGGACGCCGTCGAGCTCGCCGTCGTGGACCAGGGCATCGGCATCCCCGCCGCGGCCCTGCCCCGGCTCTTCGAGCGGTTCTACCGCGTCGACCCCGCCCGGTCGCGGGAGACCGGTGGCACCGGCCTCGGGCTGTCCATCGTCAAGCACGTCGTGGCCGACCACGGGGGCGAGGTCTCCGTGTGGTCCCAGCTCGGGCACGGCTCCACCTTCACCGTCCGGCTGCCCCTCGCGCCGGACGCCCTGGCCGGGTCGGGCGCGCCCGCCGGCCCGCCCACCGGCCGGCCGGCCGGCCCGTCCGACGAAGGAGTTCCCGCATGACGCGCATCCTGGTGGTGGAGGACGAGGAGTCCTACCGCGACCCGTTGTCCTACCTCCTGCGCAAGGAGGGGTACGACGTGTCGGTGGCCGCCGACGGGCCCACCGCGCTGGAGGAGTTCGAGCGGGGCGGTGCGGACCTCGTCCTCCTGGACGTCATGCTGCCGGGGCTCTCGGGGACCGAGGTCATCCTGCGCCTGCGCCAGCGCAGCACCGTGCCGGTCATCATGCTCACCGCCAAGGACACGGAGATCGACAAGGTGGTCGGGCTCGAGCTCGGCGCCGACGACTACGTGACCAAGCCGTACTCGTCGCGGGAGCTGCTCGCCCGGGTCAAGGCGGTGCTGCGGCGGCGCGCGGAGCCGGTCGAGGACCACGACGACGAGGTGCTCGTCGTCGGCGGGCTGCGCCTCGACCCCGACCGGCACGTGGTGGACGTCGACGGCGAGCGGGTCTCCTTCCCGCTCAAGGAGTTCGAGCTGCTGGAGCTGCTCCTGCGCAACGCGGGTCGCGTGCTGACCCGCCGGCAGATCATCGACCGGGTCTGGGGGTCGGACTACGTGGGGGACACCAAGACCCTCGACGTCCACGTCAAGCGGATCCGCGCGAAGATCGAGCAGGACCCGGCCGCGCCGGTGCGGCTCCTCACCGTCCGCGGCCTGGGCTACAAGCTCGCCGACGACGACGCCGCGGGCTGACCTCGATCACGAACGTCCGTCCGGCGTTCACCGGCCGTTCAGCCGTGCCGGGGGAGCCGGACACGCAGGCTCCCTAGCGTCGCCGTCGACATCGACCGCCGGTACCCGGCCGGCGGCGTGACGCGACAGGACGGAACAACGTGAAGCTTCAGCGCAGGAGGCAGCTCGCCCCGATCGCGGCGCTGGGTGTGCTCGCCCTCACCCTCGCGGCCTGCGGCTCGGACGCCGCCACCACGGACGACGCGACGAGCGGCTCCGACAGCGGCAACGCGGCGGTGGACGGCGGCGACGTCGACGGCGGCGACCTCAGCGGTCAGCTCGCGGGCGCCGGCGCCAGCTCGCAGGAGTCGGCGATGCAGGCGTGGATCGCCGGCTTCCAGGGCCAGTACCCCGACGTCAGCGTGGCGTACGACCCGGTCGGCTCCGGCGGTGGCCGGACCCAGTTCATCGACGGCGGCGTGGACTTCGCCGGTTCCGACGCCGCCCTCGAGGGCGAGCAGGCCGAGGCCGCGGCGCTGCGCTGCGAGCCCGGCGAGGCGGCCGAGCTGCCGCTGTACATCTCGCCGATCGCCGTGATGTTCAACCTGCCCGGCATCGACTCCCTCAACATGTCCCCGCAGACCATCGCCGGCATCTTCAACGGCGACATCACCCGCTGGGACGCCGAGGAGATCGCCGCGGACAACCCGGACGTCGAGCTCCCCGACCTGGCGATCACCCCGGTCAACCGCTCCGACGAGTCGGGCACGACCGACAACTTCACCGAGTACCTCGCCGCCGCCGCCGGCGACGCGTGGCCGCACGAGCCCAGCGGCAACTGGCCGGTCAGCGGGACGCAGTCGGCGCAGGGCACCTCGGGCGTCGTGCAGACCGTCACCGAGGGTGAGGGCGCCATCACCTACGCCGACGCCTCGCGCGCCGGCTCGCTCGGCACCGTCGCGGTCGGCGTGGGCGAGAGCTTCGTCCCCTACTCGCCGGAGGCGGCCGCCGCGGTCGTCGCGGCGTCCCCGCTGGCCGAGGGCCGTGGCGAGGCCAGCCTCGTCCGCGAGCTCGAGCGGGACACGACGGCCGAGGGCACGTACCCGATCGTCCTCGTCTCCTACTCCATCGCCTGCACCTCGTACGAGGACGCGGAGACGGCGGCCCTGGTGAAGGCGTTCCTCACCTACGTCGCGAGCGAGGAGGGGCAGGAGCAGGCCGCCGGCGCGGCGGGCTCGGCCCCGATCTCGGCCGAGATCCGCGACGAGGTCATGGAGATCGTCGACGCGATCTCCTGAGCGCACGGTGCCGGCCGCCGCGGGGTGTGCTGGTGAAGCCTCCCGTGAAGCCGCCGGCCAGGGCGGCGGCCACGGCGCCCAGGGCGCCACGGCGGGTG
>JACIXM010000248.1 GCA_014360395.1 Actinotalea sp. | reverse complement strand
TGGACGATCGTCACGCTACGGGCGAACCGGGTCAGGAACGTGGCCTCCTCGACAGCGGAGTCGCCGCCGCCGATGACCGCGACGTCCTGGTCGCGGAAGAAGAAGCCGTCGCAGGTCGCGCACCAGGAGACGCCGTGGCCCGAGAGCTCCTTCTCCCGCGGCAGGCCCAGCTCGCGGTACGCCGAGCCGGTGGCGAGGACGACGGCGCGGGCCTGGAGCACCTCACCGTTGCCCGTACGGACGGTCTTGACGTCACCGGCCAGCTCGGCCTCGACGACGTCGTCGTAGCGGACGTCCGCCCCGAACCGCTCCGCCTGCTTGCGCATGCTCTCCATGAGGTCCGGGCCCATGATCCCGTCGACGAACCCGGGGAAGTTCTCGACCTCCGTGGTGTTCATCAAGGCGCCGCCCGCCGTCACGGACCCCGCGAGGACCACGGGTGCCAGGCCCGCACGGGCCGCGTAGACGGCGGCGGTGTAGCCGGCAGGTCCCGAGCCGATGATGACGACCTCGTGGACTGTGTCGCTCACGCTGAGTTCCTTCGTTCGTGGGTGGTGCAGCACGTGGCGCGGATCGGCGCGACCTCGGTCGGGGACCGCGGACGTCACTGCGCTTCCGAGAGCCGGAACCGATCCTAGGCGCGATCTGTTCCGCGGACCGGCGTGACCGACCTCTTCCCGTGACCGTCACCCCGCGTTCACCGGACGGAGGGACGCAGCACGGCCCGCGGCCACCGGGAGACGCGACCACCGGTCAGCCGGCGGGCCCCTCGAGGACGAGCTCGTTGAGGATCACCCGGTTGCGACCCTCGCCGTCCTGGGGGAGCACCGGGAACCAGAGCACGATGTGCTCCGCCTCGACGGGCTCCTCGAAGGTGAAGACGGTCTCCGGGGACAGCGGGCCGGAGGCCAGCACCTCGCCCTCGGTCGGCGTGGCCGGGTCCGTGGCCCGGACCTCGACGGTCCCCCCGTTGACGGAGGTCAGGAGCCGCACGGTGGCCACCTGGGCCGGCTCCGCGAGGGTGACGCCGTACCCGATGCCCGGCTTCATGCCGTACTCCGGGTTGGCGTACCAGCGGGAGTACCAGAACGTGCTCGGGTCGCCGTCGAAGGCGAGGTCCACGGCCTCCGGGTGCTCGTTGTCGTCGCCCATGGGCGGCGGGTCGATCTGCTGACCCGAGGCGATCACCGGGGCCACGGGTGCCTCGTCCTCCTCGGCGGGCTCCTCCGTGCCCTCCTGCGCGGCCTCGCCCTCGCCCTCGCCCTCCGCCGGCGGCTCCTCGTCGGACGGCGCGGGGGTCTCGACGACGTCGATCACCTGGCCGCCGCCGATCGGCGGCAGCGGCGCGGTGAAGGTGCGCCACGCCGTCCACAGGCCCACGACGACCGCGAGCAGGAGCAGGCCGAGCACCCAGGGCGTCGGGTCGAACGCGAGGCGCGAGCCGCCCACCGGCTCCGTGCGGACGGCCATCTCCTCGCGGGCCGGAGCGGGCCGGCTCGGGGGCCGGGTGCCGGCACCCGTCACGCCACCGGCCGTGCGGCCGGTCGCTGCACCGGCGACGGCGGCCACGCCCGCGGCGCCCGGGGTCGCACCGACCCGCGGGAACGGCGCGGCACCGACCGGGGAGAAGGGCGACGTCCCGGCGGCGGGAGCGCCCGTGGCCGGTGTGCCCGCAGCGGGGGCTGTCACGCCGGTACGCGGGGCCGCGGCGGGGACCGCCAGGCCGGCCGCCGGCGCCACGTCGGGGCGCGGGACGCGCTGCGCCGGCGGGATGGCCGGCGGAGGCGTACCCGGACGTGCCGCGGCAGGGGGTGCCTCCTCGACGCTCCGGACGGACTGCCGGGCGACGGTCCCCGGCTGCGGCGCAGCGGGGGTGTCCGCGGGCGTCGCCGGCACCGCTCCGGCACCCGCCGTGGGCCCGGCGTCGTCGTGGTCGTCAGCGTCGTGCCCGCTGCTCTGCGCGGCGTCGTCGTCGGACGGGTCGGTGCGCTCGTCGGCGTCAGGGCGGACCGGCGCGCTCGCCGCCGCGGCGACGGCGGCGGCCCCGGCCGAGGCCGAGGGCGTCCCGAGGTGGCGCTGCCAGGCGGTCGCGTCGTCCGTCACGCCGACGACGCGCGCCGGGTCGACGTCGCCCCACGGCTCGAGCTCGCGGACCAGCTCGGCCGGGCTGTGCGGGCCGTCGTCGTGCGGGCCGAGGGTCACCGAGCACAACGTGTCGAGGTCGTTGGGCACGCCCGGCAGCAGGTCGGCCGGCGGCACCGGCGACCCGGCGACGACGGGCGCCGTCGGCACGGCACCGGGGTCCGTACCGGAGGGGGCGGGCCAGCGCCCGGTCAGGGCGAGGTAGAGCAGTCCCACGAGGGCGACGGTGTCCGCACGCGTGGTGGAGCGGGCGTCGCCGACCCCCAGCCCCGCGATCTCGCCGTCCATCCCCAGGCCGGCGACGAGCACCTCACCCGCGTCGGTCACGTGCACGGAGGTGGGCCGCAGCGCGAGGTGGTGGACACCGCGCCGACGCGCGACCTCCAGCGCGACGGCGGCCTCGCCGACGACGGCGCGCGCCTGGTCCGGCGGCAGCGGTCCGTGCGAGGTGAGGGCGAGCAGGGTGCGGCCGCGCGGCGGCTCGCTGACGACGTACGCGACGCCGTCGTGGTCACCCACGTCCAGGACCCGCAGCAGACGCGGGTCGCTGACCAGCGCGGCGCGGCGCGCGGCGTCCTGCGCCTGCGCGATCCGGCCCGACAGCAGCAACGAGACCCGCACCGGGCGGTCGAGGATCTGGTCCCGGCCGGTCCACACGTCCACGCCGGGCAGGTCGAAGGGGTCGGGGTGCTCCAGGCGGTACCGGCCGGCGACGAGCGCGCCCCTGCCGATGGTCGCGGACTCCAGAAGACCACCTCCGTGTCGATCGGCCGAGGACCCGGCCGCCTGACCGGCCGGCCCGGCGTCCTGGGCCGGCGCGCCCGTCCCGGACGCCGCGGCGGCGCCCTGCACCGCGTCGGTGCGGACGTCGTCGTCGGTCGTGCTGCTCATCGTACGGGCCCGCGTCGCACGCCGGACGAGCGGCAGGACGAGGTCCTCGAGCTCGCGCACGCGCAGCAGCCGCAGGAGGCCGACGTAGACGGCGAGCATGACGAGCCCGACGACCGCGCACGCCAGGAGCGCCCGGAACAGCCCGGCGCGGGACAGGTCGCCGAAGAGCAGGCTCAGCGGCCAGCCGACGGCGGCGGCGACGACGGCGGCCACGGTCGCGCGGACGTGGGTCCGCACCACGCCCCCGCCGACCCCGCGCAGCCGCCGCCGGACCCGCCGGCCACCGGTGACAGCGCCCAGCCAGTACGAGGCCGCGATCGAGACGCCCGCGATCGCCGTCCACCACTCGATGGGCGCCAGCAGCCGCCCGGCGAGCGTCCCGAGCGCGACGAGCGCGAACATCGGCACCTGGATCCAGAACAGCCCCTTGGCGTCCTCGTACGCGTAGTAGATGCGCTGGATGAGCGCCCAGGCCCCGAGCGCCACCAGACCGAGGGTGAGGGCCACCACCACCGGCGCGAGCACCGCGGCGGCGTCCGGCACGTCGTTGATGGTGATGATCCGCGACACCGGCAGCGCCAGGACCATGACGACGGCCGTGGCGAACACCGTGAAGACGCCGACCGTGCGCAGACCGGTCGAGAAGTCCTGGCGGACGCGCGGGACGTCGTCGTCGGCCGCGGCCTGCGCCAGGCGGGTGTACAGGGCGGTGACGAGCGAGACCGTCACCAGGGAGTGCGGCAGCATGAAGATCGTGAAGGCGATCGTGTACTGGTTGTTCGCCGCCACGGCGCCCAGGCCCTGCTGCTCGGCGATCTGCGCGGCGCCCGTCGTGACCCGGGTGACCACGAGGATCCCGACCTGACCCACCACGTGGGACGCGAACGTCCAGCCGGCGACGAAGGCCGCGGTGCTCAGCCCGACGCCCCGCCACCCCCGGCGCGGCCGGAACCGGAACCCGATCTGCCGCAGCGGCACGAGCAGCACGAACGCCTGCGCGGCGACGCCCAGGGTGGCGGTCCCGGCCAGGAGCGCCATCGGTCCGGTGGTCCAGAACTCGTACGTCTCGACCGCCGCGCCCGGCTCGTACCGGCCGTAGACGCCGATGAAGACGAGCATGCCGAGGATCGCCACGACGTTGTTCAGCGCGGGCGCCCACATGTACGGCCCGAACTTGCCGCGGGCGTTGAGCACCTGCCCGAGCAGCGTGTACATCCCGTAGAAGAACACCTGCGGCAGCGACCAGAGCGTGAAGGCGGTGGTCAGCGCGCGGAACGCGGGGTCGGTGCTGTCGGCGACCACCGCGACGAGCAGCGGGGCGGCGAGCATGAGGAGCGCCGTCGCCGCGGCGAGCACGACGATGCCGACCGTCAGCAGGCGGTCCACGTACTCCTTGCCGCCGGCCTGCTTCTCCGCCCGGATGATCTGCGGCACGAGGACGGCGTGCAGGACGCCGCCCGCGATGAGCATGTAGATCGCCGACGGGAGCCAGTAGGCGGCGGAGAAGGAGTTCGCCGGGACGGTGATCGAGCCGATCACCGCCACCAGGACGACGACGCGCAGCAGGCCCAGGACGCGGGACGTCGCGGTCCCGGCGGCCATGACCACCGTGCTGCGGCCGAGGCTGCCCGCGTCGCTCGTGCTCATCCCGCTCCTGCTCCTCGTCCCTCGGGCGGTACGGCGGCCCCGGCGTCGGTACCAGTGTCCTCGACCGCCGGCCCGGCGGCCTCCCCGGCACGGCCGGCGTCGCCGGTGCGCCCCGTGGCGGCGACCCCGAACGCCGTCCCGACCTGCGCGGCGGCCTCCGGCGAGAGCGCGTCCGGACCCGACGTCGGCTGCGGCGGGCCGCGCCGTCCGGTGCGCCGGCCCCGGCGGATCGAGCGCACCAGGCCGACGACGAGTCCGAGCGCCAGGAGCGCGCCGACGACGGCCGCGCCGATGCCCTCCCAGTCGGCGCGGACGCGCACCGCGATGACGGCGTCGTCGTCGACGAGCACGCCGTCGGGCGTGCGGACCTCGATCGCCACCTCGACGTCGGCGCTCTGGATCGCGTGCACCGGGACCTGCACGACGGTCTCCCCGTTCGCCGGGACCGTCGCCGGCACGGCGCCGTCCGAGCGCAGCCGGGCGCTGTCGGGGCGCAGGTCGACCAGGACGTTGACGTCCTGGTCGAGCGTGTTGGTGACCCGGACCGGCATGCCCGCGCTCGTGGCGATGATCGTCAGGTCGCTGCCGGGGGCGGCTGCCACGGACTCCGCGATCTCGACCGTCTCCGCGCTGGACCGGGCCGCGAGGGCACTGCGGCCGGCCGGCCGCGCGCGCCATGCGACCGAGGTCGCCGCCAGCAGCTCCAGCTCGCCGTCGCCCACGAGCGCGTCCGGGTCCGCCACCATCCCCGCGAGGGCGCGGCGCTCCGTGACCGCCGCGGCGATGTCCTCGAGCAGGTCGGCGGGCACCTCGGCCGGGCTCACCTGGCGCCGTGGGAGGCTCCCCCGGTCGACCTCCGGGTCCGGGGCGCCGACGAGCGCGGTGACGGGCGTGGCCCGGACCCACGGCGCCTCCTCCAGAGCGCTGAGCTGGGCGTCCACGACCGCCGGGTCGGGGTTCCAGTCGCGGGGCGCCGTCAGGAGCATGTGCCGCGCGTCGGTGGGGCGCTCGCGGGTGATCACCGCGAGCTCCGCCAGGAGGTCCTGCGCCGCGGTCACGGGGGTGCGCTGGGCGTCGTCGTCGCGGGGACCGTCGTCGGCGACGAGGAAGGAGCCGGTGCGCAGCGCGTCGGACAGGCGCGCGTCGGGCAGCAGCGCCGTCATCTCGCCCCGCGCGGTGTCCACGGTGGTGCGTCCGGACGGGGTGTAGGTCAGGACCGCCGGCGGCGGCAGCTGCCCGGGTCCGACGACGACGGCGCGCGCGCCCTCGGCCTGGACGAAGCCGGCGGTCGCCAGGTCGGGCAGGTCGGTCGCGGGCCAGTCGAGCAGGCCGGCGACGGGCGTGGGCAGCCCGGCGGAGCGCGCAGCCTGGGCGCCGCGGGCCCGTGCCGTCCCGAGGACGTCGTCGGCGTCGGCGTGCGCGAGGGCCGCGACGTCGGCGTCGAGGTAGGGCAGCAGGTGCAGCTCGCGGTCGGTCGTGCGCGCCAGCAGGCGCTCCAGCCACGCCGCCGTGGCCGGCAGGTCCGCCCCGGGCGCCGGGGCGTCGTCCTGCGCGGGGTCCTCGGTGGCGTCCTCATCGGACGCCTCGTCGCCGGGGGTGGGGTCCGGTGCCGGGTCCCCCCCGCCCGCGTCGGGCGTGCTGCTCTCGTCCTCCTCCGACGCGGTGACCTCCAGGAGCCACGGGTCCAGGACCCAGGTCACGTCGGGGTGGCGCTCCGTCGCCTCGAGGACGCGGGCGAGCCGGCCGTCGTCGTCGGTCGCGGTCTCGAGCTCCTCGGCCCATCCCGTCGTGTAGGGGTCGAAGGCCGGTCCGACGAGAGGGACCAGGACGCTGACGCGGGTCGCCGTGACCTCCTCCAGGGGGAACCACAGCGCGAACGTCCGGGCGGCGCCGAGACGGGCGCGCGCCGGGTCGGCGGCATCGACGACCTGCACCGCGACCCCGCGAGGGCCCCAGGAGAGCTCACCCCGGCCGAGCCCAAGCGTGTCGGCGGCGACCGTCACGGTGACGGTGCTCGACGCCCCCGGGGCCAGGGGCTCCTCCAGGTCGGTCTCCGCGACCGCGCTGCCGAGCGGCCCGTCGGGCCCCGCCGTCCGCCAGCGGTCCAGCGACGACCGGCTGATGAAGGAGCGGCGGTCGACGTGCAGGAACACCCGCGGCTCGGCGACGGGTGCCGTCGAGGTGTTGGTCAGCCTCGCGGTCAGCGCCAGGTCCTCGCCCGGCTCGAGGACCTGCGGCGTGACGGCCGTGATCTCCACGGTGACCGGCGGGGCGTCGTCGTGGGTGGTGGCGGGGACGGGGGCGGTCCGGGACGCGGCGGCGGTCGGCGGTACCGGCGGGCCGGCCGCCGACGCAGCCATGGCCGGGAGGACGGTCAGCGCGCAGGCCGCGGCCGCGGCCGCCGCCCCCCGCCAGCGGGACGGGCGGCTCATGCCCGGGCGATGACCGCGTGCGCGGCGATCGCGAGCCGACGCTCGTTCGGGTAGGCCAGGCGGTCGGCGAGGTCGACGACCGCGACCCACGCCACGTCCTCCGCCTCGCCGTCGGGGTCGCCGTCGACGCTCAGCAGGCCACCGACCGCCTCGAGGAGGAAGTGGTGGACGACCTTGTGCACGCGCCGGTCGTCGCCGGTGAACCAGTAGTCGATCGTGCCGAGCTGCTGGAGCACGACCCCGTGGATCCCGGTCTCCTCGTCGATCTCGCGCACGGCCGCCTCGGCCGGGGTCTCCTCGCCCTCGAGGTGCCCCTTCGGCAGGCACCACTCGAGCCGGCCGGCACGGTTGCGGCGGGCGATGACCGCGGCGTGCGGCCGGCCGTGGACCGACGAGACCACCAGGCCCCCGGCCGACGTCTCGTCGACGACCGGCAGCGGCGTCGCGTGCCGCATCCGGGCGAGCGGGTCGATGTGCAGGGCGTGCCCACCCGGGGGCGTGGGCACGGCGCCGCGCCGCGGGTGGGGCACGGCGGAGGACATGCGGCCACTGTAACGACCGGACGCTGAAGGTTCGGCTCACCTCACCCCCCGCGGCCCCCGCCGCAGCGGGACCGGCGGCACCCGCCGCTGGACCGGCACCGCCGGCCACATCTGGCACGCTGGTGTGCCGTGTCCACGCCTTCCTCCCCCGCCCCGTCCCCGTCGCGCGCGCCGCGCCCCGACGCGGTGGCGCTGCAGCGTCGTGCGGCCGAGGTGCTCTCGGGCATGGCGCCGGCGGCCCTCGAGCTCGGCGCTGCCTTCGCGGCCGCCGGCCACGAGCTGGCGCTCGTCGGCGGGCCCGTCCGCGACGCCTTCCTCGGCCGCGCCAGCACGGACCTGGACTTCGCCACCTCGGCGACGCCCGACCAGACCGAGCGGATCCTCGCGGCGTGGGGCGATGCGACGTGGGACATCGGTCGGGCCTTCGGCACGATCGGTGCCCGCCGGCACGCGCGGGGCGCCCGCGGCGGCGCCCCGGCGACCGAGGACGTCGTCGTCGAGGTGACGACGTACCGGACCGAGGCCTACGACCCGACGTCGCGCAAGCCCGAGGTCGTCTTCGGCCGGGACCTCGACGGGGACCTGTCGCGCCGCGACTTCACCGTCAACGCGATGGCCGTGCGCGTGCCCGACCTGACCTTCGTCGACCCCTTCGGCGGGCTCGCCGACCTCGCCCGCGGCGTCCTGCGTACCCCCGTGGCCGCGACGCAGTCCTTCGACGACGACCCGCTGCGCATGCTCCGCGCCGCGCGCTTCGCCGCGCAGCTGGGCTTCGAGGTCGACGACGACGTGCGCCGCGCGGTGGTGGACATGGCGTCCCGGATCGCCATCGTCTCCCCCGAGCGGGTGCGCGACGAGCTGGTCAAGCTGCTGCTGGCGCGCGACCCGCGGCCGGGCCTGGAGGTGCTCGTCGACACCGGCCTGGCCGAGCACGTGCTGCCGGAGCTGCCCGCCCTGCGCCTGGAGATCGACGAGCACCACCGCCACAAGGACGTCTACCAGCACTCCCTCACCGTGCTCGCCCAGGCGATCGCCCTGGAGACGGGGACGCACGACGCGCCGACCGGGCCCGTCCCCGGACCGGACCTCGTGCTGCGGCTCGCGGCCCTCCTGCACGACATCGGCAAGCCCGCGACGCGGCGGTTCGAGCCGGGCGGCGGGGTGAGCTTCCACCACCACGAGGTGGTCGGGGCGAAGATGGTCGCCAAGCGGCTGCGGGCGCTGCACTTCGACAAGGACACGGTCAAGGCGGTCGCCCGGCTGACCGAGCTCCACCTGCGGTTCCACGGCTACGGCGACGCGCAGTGGACCGACTCGGCGGTGCGGCGCTACGTCACCGACGCCGGCCCGCTGCTGGAGCGCCTGCACCGGTTGACCCGCTCGGACTGCACGACCCGCAACCGCCGCAAGGCCGCACGCCTCGCGGGCGCGTACGACGACCTCGAGCGCCGCATCGCCGAGCTGCGCGAGGCCGAGGAGCTCGCGTCGATCCGGCCCGACCTCGACGGGCAGGAGATCATGGCCGTCCTCGGCCTGCGGCCCGGCCCCGAGGTCGGCAAGGCGTACCGGTTCCTCCTGGACCTGCGCATGGAGCAGGGCCCGCTCGGCAAGGACGTCGCCGAGCGCGCGCTGCGCGAGTGGTGGGCGGAGCAGGGCGCGTCGTCGTAGGCGTGCGGGCCGGCGGGACGACGACGGCGCCGCTCCTCGTCCGGGTGCGCCGGGCGTCGTCGTCGGCGAGGGTGACCGGGTGAGGCTCTGGTCGGTGCACCCGCGGTACCTCGACCGCCAGGGCCTCACCGCCTGCTGGCGCGAGGGCCTGCTCGCGCAGAAGGTCCTCACCGGCACGACGCGCGGGTACCGCAACCACCCGCAGCTCGAGCGCTTCCGTGTGCCGCCGCCCGTGACGGACCCGCCCTGGCCGCCCGGCGCACCGATCACGACCTACCTGCACGGGGTCGTCGACGAGGCCGCGGCCCGCGGGTACACCTACGACCGGTCCAAGGTGCTCGCCGCGCCCGACCCCGGCCTGCGTCTGGAGGTCACGACCGGGCAGCTGCGGCACGAGTGGTGGCACCTGCGGGAGAAGCTGCGCGCGCGCTCGCCGGAGGTGCTGACGCGGTGGCGCTGCCTGGAGCTGCCCGACCCGCACCCCCTGCTCGTCGTCGTCCCCGGACCGGTCGCGGCCTGGGAGGTGGTCCAGGACGCGCTCGGCGCCGGGTCGTGACGGCCGGCCGTCAGGCGGCCGGGTCCTCCTCGACGCGTCGCACGACCAGCACGCAGATGTCGTCCTCCTGGTCCGGACCGACCATCGCACCGACGAGGACGTCCCGGATGTCCGCCGAGCTCATGTCGTCGGGCAGGGACGCCAGGGTGTCGGCGAGCGCGTCGATGCCCGCGCGCAACGAGCGGTCCCGACGCTCGACGAGCCCGTCGGTGTAGACGACGAGCGTGGCACCGAGCGGGAAGTCGAGCTCCTCCTGCGGCGCCTCCTCGAGGTTGGAGACGCCGACCGGCGTGCTCAGCGCGCCCATGAGGTACCGGACCCGGCCGTCGGGCTGGCGCAGCAGCGGCGGCGGGTGGCCGGCCCGGCTGTACGTGAGACGGGAGCCCTCGAGCCGCAGGTAGACGCAGGTGGACATGTCGGCCATGTCCAGGCCCTGGACGAGCTCGTCCAGGCGGCCCATGACGCGGCTCGCCGACTCGCCGCTCCACGCGTAGGAGCGGAGCACCGAGCGCAGCTGGCCCATCGAGGCGGCGGCCTTGAGGTCGTGCCCGACGACGTCGCCGACGGCGAGGCCGATCGCGCCGTCCGGCAGGGGGAGGACGTCGAACCAGTCGCCGCCGACCTCGGCGCGGTGCAGCGCCGGCAGGTAGGACGCGGCGAGGTCCAGGCCGGGGATCTCGGGGATCTCCGGCAGCAGGCTGTGCTGCAGCGTGAGCGCGGCCGCACGCTCGCGGAGGTAGAGGCGCACGTTGTCCAGGGCGAGCCCGGCGCGCCCGCCGACGTGCGAGGCGGTCTCGACGGACCGGGCCGAGAACTCGTCGTCGAGGAGGACGATCGCCCCGATCACCCGGTCGCGGGCGCGCAGCGGGACGATGAGCACCTGGCCCAGGTGGCCGAGCCGCTCGATCCGCTCCCAGATCTCCGGTGGGGTCTTGGATCGTGCCGACTCGACGTCGACGTCCAGCGGTCGGGGGGAGAACGTGGGGTCCGACCGGAGGATCTCCTCGAGGACCGTCGAGCTCTGGATCCAGTCCAGCGCGCCGTTCTCCTCCATCCACAGGGCGTCGTCCTGGCGGGTGGTGTCGCGGGGGACGATGTGGACGCGCTCGTGCTTCCCGCGGTCGCTGGTTACGGTCACGTAGCCCCACGCCGCCAGCCTCGGGATGACGGTCTCCGCCAGCGCCCGGACGGCGTCGTGGTAGTCGAGGTGCTGCGCGAGCTCCTCGCTGACCCGGGCGAGCAGCTGGAGCCGCTCGGAGACCTGACGCGCCTCGGCCAGGGCCTCGTCGCGGGACATCTGGAGCTGGATGCGCTCGGTGACGTCGGCCTGGATGCCGACGTGGTGGGTGACGTTGCCGCGGCTGTCGACGACCGGGCTGATGACCACCTGGTTCCAGAACGGCGTCCCGTCCTTGCGGTAGTTCAGGATGGTGTCCGCGACCGTGCGGCCCTCCCGCAGCGCCTGGCGCATGTGCGCGATGACGTCGCGGTCCGTGTCCGGGCCCTGGAGGAATCGGCAGTTGCGGCCCAGGACGTCCGCCGCCTCGTACCCCGTCACACGGGTGAACGACGGGTTCACCCAGACCAGCGGGTCGTCCGGCAGGCGCGGGTCGGAGATGGCGAAGGACAGCTCGCTCGCGACGGCGGCGCGGGCGTGGAGGTCCCCCGCGGAGTCCTGCAGCGCGCGGACCGCCTCCTCCTGCCGCAGCGGGAGCACGATCACGAGCGCCTGGTGCGACAACGGCGCCGGGGCCTCCGACAGCGGGATCCCGATGATCCAGAGCGCCTCGCGGGCAGCCGACTCGTCCGACGCCCGCTCGGCGTCGACCTGCAGGCCGCGTGCCGGCTCGCCGCGGGCGACACGGTGCAGGGGGTGCGGGCCGTCCTCGAGCGCGGTGCCGTCCGGGGTCTGCAGCGAGGCCCGCTGGGACCACTCGGCGAGCGGCACGGGCAGCGTGAGCCCCGGGGCCAGCTCGGTCGCAAGAAGGTTGGCGAAGACCACGGTGCCCTCGTCGAGGTCGACCAGGAGGGTGGCGGCGGGTCGGTCGTGGACGAGGGCGGGCAGGGCGGCGCCGGCGCGCGGGTCGGAGGCCCGCGGTGAGCCTTCCGGGGCGGCGACAGGGTCCTGCTGCATGCGGCGATTTTAGGTGAGGCACGCCGGGGCGTCTCGGCGAAGATCAGATGTGCAGGTCGGGGCGCGGCCGGGCGGAGGATCGCCCGTGGGCGCGAGGAGCCTCGGTCGGCGTCCGGGGCGGCGCGCCGGGACCCCGTCAGCTCCGGGCCGGGGCGGCGCCGTCGTCGGCCGGGTCCGGGACGTCCTCGAGGTGGACCGGGCGTGCGGGACCGAGCCGGTAGAGGACGGCCGCCACGAGGTACGCCACGGCGAGCCCGACGAACGCCGCCGGCGACCACCCCGTGTCCGGCAGCACGACGGCGGCGAGGGCGGCGGCGCCGACGAACGCCGCGTTGTAGAGGACGTCGTAGAGGGCGAAGGCCCGGCCGCGGTAGTCGTCGTGGGTGTCCCGCTGCACGATCGTGTCGACGGCGATCTTGGCGCCCTGCGCCGCGAGGCCGAGCAGACCACCGCTGATCAGGACGACCGGCAGCACGTACGACGTGGCCAGGAGGAGCTGGCTCGCCGCTCCGAGCCCGAGGCAGACGACGATCCACGTCGCCGGGGTCATCCGCTCGTGGGCGAGCGGGGTGACGACGACGGCGAGGCCGAACCCGATCGTCGTCGAGGCCAGGACCGTGGCGAACATCGCCAGACCGGCGTCGGCGTCGAGGGGGTCGACGAGCAGGTTGCGAGAGATGAGGACCGCGGCGATGAACGTGACGCCGTAGATGAAGCGGTGCGTCGCCATGACCCCGAGCGCCATCGCGGGCGTGCGGCGGCGGGTCAGGTAGCGCGTGCCCTGGCGCAGGCCGCGCCCGACCTCCCGCAGGCGGGCCCACAGCTCGTCGGCGCCGGCGCGGTGCGTCGGACCGAGCTGGTCCGGTCGCAGGCGCAGCGCCAGCGCCGACGCGGCGGCGAACAGCACCGCCGCGCCGACGAGGGTGACGGCGTCGCCCGCGGCGCCGGTCGGGGCGAACCGGCCCACGAAGCCCAGCGCGGCACCGACGCCGGCGGCCGCCGCGCCGAGCGTCGGGGTGATGGCGTTGGCCATGAGCAGCTGGTCGCGCGGGACGACGCGGGGAAGGCCCGCGGAGAGGGCCGCGAGCAGGAAGCGGTTGATCGACAGCGTGAGGAGCGCGACGACGTACACGGCCGGGCCGACCCCGACCGTGAGCAGCAGCGCGGCGAGGACCAGGGTGAGGACGACGCGGATCGCGTTGCCGACCAGCAGCACCTGACGGCGGCGCCACCGGTCCAGCAGCACGCCGGCCCACGGACCCACGATCGTGAACGGGAGCAGCAGGACCGCGAACGCCGCGGCGACGTCGGCCGCGGTCGCGAGGCGCTCGGGCTGGAAGAAGAAGAGCGCCGCCAGCCCGACCTGGAACATCCCGTCCCCGGCCTGGGACACGATCCGCACGGCGAACAGGCGGCGGAAGCCGGGGTGGACCGCGACCGTCCGCAGGTCCCCGAGCACGCTCACCCGCCGAGGCTACCGGTGTGGGCGGCGCGCCCCGCGCCGCCCACACGCCGTGCTCACCGCCGTGCCTCCGTGTTCCGATCTGGTGAGGGTTCGAGTTGCTATCCGGCCCCTTCTCTCACCGGGAATGACCGGCAGCGAAGCGGTGAGGGTTCGGGTCGATATCCGGCTCGTTGTCTCATCCGTGC
The DNA here is from genome assembly GCA_014360395.1 of Actinotalea sp. GTDB lineage: Bacteria > Actinomycetota > Actinomycetes > Actinomycetales > Cellulomonadaceae > Actinotalea. Next base: position 1,531 of record JACIXM010000248.1, on the reverse strand, counting down.
GGTTCCGCGACCCGGATGGCCACCAGGAGGGTCGGCGCGGTGATCAGGGGGATGACCGCCGCGGACGCCGAAATGGTGTTCACTTTCGCCTGCCGACTCAGCAGGTCCGTCCCCGCTTGACCGGGGCCGCTTCGAGGTCCAGCTCGCGTCAGCGCTCGCGAACGACCGCTCCGTGATGCTCGTCGCGGAGGACGACGGCGCACCGGTCGGCTACCTCGTGGGACTGGTGGCACCGATGCTCGTGCACGACGGACGTGCCTTCGTCGAGGAGCTGGGCGTGGCCGACGACGTCGCGGCCCCTGGCCGCCCGGTGGTGCTCGAGGCAGCTGCTGCTCGGCTCGCCCGCTCGCTCAGGTCACGAGGTCACGGCGCGCATCCGGCACGCCGGGCCGCACGGGCGCACCCGTCCGTTCCAGCCGCGGGACCCGAGCGCAGCGGCCACCTGCTCGGCTGTCCGGCACGGGCGGGCCGCAACGTGGGACCAGCGGTACCGCAGGGTGAGGTCCCCTCGCTCGACCAGGACGGCGTTGTCCCGCCACGTGTCGTCGTCGGTCCGGCCGAAAGGGTGCGCCAGCCGACCGTCGAGCTCGACGCGCACCCGGCAGGCGGGGTAGAGGCAGTCGGCACGGATCCAGCGCCCGTCCACCGTCTGCCGCTGCTGAAGCAGACCGCGAGGCAGACCGTGTGCGCTCTCGACGTCCCGTCGGTAACGGTGCTCCAGCGCCGACTCGACGCCCTCGGCAACCGACGCCAGGAGCTCGACGACGAGGTCGCGACGTCCGACTCGTCGTCGGCGCGCGAGGACGTCGAGGACGTCGTCGGGCCAGGTGCCGTGCCGCACCGCTTCGCAGAGCCACGTGACGGCTTCATCGTCCGACCGGGCCCGGGACAGGAGGTCGACGACGGTGTCCTGGCGGACGACCGTCGGCAGGCCACCGGTGACGGACGGCATGGTCGACCGGTGATGCAGGAGCACACCCGGCGTGGCACTGACGCGCCGCGGCCGAGGCACGGACACCTCGATGGGTCCGCCGCGGGCCCTGGCCCACCCGAACACGACGGCGGCCGACCGGTGGCTCACCGCTGCACCCGCACCGGCGTACAGGACCGCGGCCCAGGCGTGGGTCGTCCACGGTACGGGCCCGGAGTGGGTGAGCAGGACGCCGCGATGGAGCCGCTGCCACCGGCCGCTGTCGACCTGACGTCTGATCCACGACGGGTCGGCGCCCCAGTCCAAGAGCTCCGCCGTCCGGACGACGCCCTGACGATGCCGGGCCCGCGCGGTGACGGCAGTGGGATCGAGACGCACGACCGCAGCGTCACGGTGCGCGCACCTTCGCTGGTGACTCGGCCCCGCTTCCGTGTGGACAACACAGGTCTCGAGGCTGCTGTGTATGACGCGGCGCCTGTGTCGCAGGGTCCGAACGGTGAGTGTTCGGGCCGATATCCGACCCCAACCCTCACCCCGGCCCGGACGGCGAGAGCCCCGGGGACACAGCACCCCGGGGCTCCCACCTACGACTCGCTACGC
>JACIXM010000247.1 GCA_014360395.1 Actinotalea sp. | reverse complement strand
AACGACGCCTCGCCCGCGTCGTCTTCAACCTCCTCAACCAGACACCGAGCACGGTCGCGGCACATCTACCGCAAGCCGCTTGACATAGGAGCAACGCGTGCCCGCCCGCCCCGCCCCGACGGCCACCGACCTGGCCGTCCGGACGCTCGGGCTGACCAAGCGGTTCCGCTCGGGCCAGACGGCGGTCGACGGCATCGACCTGGCCGTCCCGCGCGGCGCCGTCTTCGGCTTCCTCGGGCCGAACGGCTCCGGCAAGACGACGACGATCCGGATGCTGCTGGGTCTGGTCCGTCCCACCGGCGGGGAGGCATGGCTCCTCGACGGCCGGATGCCCGAGGCGGCGTCGACGGTCCTGCCCCGGGTCGGCGTCCTCGTCGAGGGCCCCGCGTTCCAGCCGTACCTCAGCGGGCGCCGCAACCTCGCCCGCCTGGACGCCAACGACGCGACGGCCGACCCGCGCACGGCCGCGCGGCGCATCGACGAGGCGCTCGAGCGTGTCGGCATGACCGCTGCGGCGGCCAAGCCGTACCGGCAGTACTCCCTCGGCATGAAGCAGCGGCTCGGGCTCGCCGCGGCGCTGCTGCGGCCCCGCGAGCTGCTCGTCCTGGACGAGCCCACGAACGGACTGGACCCGCAGGGCACGCGGGAGGTGCGTGTGCTCGTCCGCGAGCTCGCCGACGCCGGGACCACCGTGCTGGTCTCCTCCCACCTGCTCAGCGAGATCGAGCAGGTCTGCTCCCACATCGGGATCATGAGTCGCGGCCGCCTGCTCGTGCAGGGCGAGCGGCACGCCGTCATGGGCTCGGACACCCCGCGGGTGCACGTGCGGACCACCCGCGAGCGGGCGGCCCGCGCCGCGGAGGTCCTGCGCGGGCTGGGGGTGCGGGACGTGACGGTCGACGACGCCCTCGTGCACGGCACGCTCGCGGGCATCGGTCCGGCCGCGGTCGCGGAGGCACTGGTAGGGGCGGGGGTCGACCTGCTCGGCCTGGACGTGCGCCGGCAGAGCCTCGAGGAGCTCTTCGTCCACCTCACGGGGGAGGGCTTCGATGTCGCCCGCTGAGACGGTCGAGGCCGTCGGCGCGCGCGACCGCGACGCGCCGCAGGAGTGGCGGCCCCGGCGCGGCGCACTGGGCCGGATGCTGCGCAGCGAGCTGGCGCTGGTCTTCGGCCGCCGCCGGAACGTCGCCCTGCTCTCGGGGCTCGCGGCGGTGCCGCTCCTGCTGGGCCTGGTCCTCTTCGTCGCCCAGGACACCGCGCTGGCCGGCCAGGGCCCGGGCTTCGTCGGCCGGGTCACGGGCAACGGCCTCTTCCTCGTCGTCGCCTCGCTGTTCGTGTGCCTGCCGTTCCTGCTGCCGCTGACGATCGGGATCGTCACCGGCGACGCCATCGCGGGTGAGGCGGCCGGCGGGACGCTGCGGTACCTGCTGTCCCTGCCCGTGCGCCGTACCCGGCTCCTGCTGGTCAAGGCGGTCGCCGCGGTCGCGTTCGTCGGGGCCGCCGTCCTGGCGATCGCCGTCGTCGCGCTCGCGGCCGGCGCCGCCCTGTTCGGGCTCTCGGACCTCACCCTCCTGTCGGGCGCGACCATCCCGGTCGCCGACGGTGTCGTGCGCATGGCCGGCGTGGTCGGCTACGTGGCGCTCTCGCTCACGGGGCTGGTCGCCGTCGGGTTGTTCTTCTCCACGCTCACGGAGGTGCCCGTCGGGGCGATGGCGGCGACGGTGGTCACCGCCGTGGTCTCGGCGGTCCTCGACACGCTCCCGCAGCTCGCTGCGATCCACCCCGCGCTGCTGACGCACCACTGGCTCGACTTCGCCGAGTTCCTCCGCCTCCAGGTCGACCCCGCGGTGCTGGGCCAGGGCCTGGCGGTCCAGGCCGCATGGGTCGCCGTCTTCGGCTCGCTCGCCTGGAGCCGGTTCGTCACCGCCGACGTCACGTCCTGAGCCCGGCCCCGCACGAGTCGTCGCCTCAGGCGCGCGTGCCGGCCACCTCGGGGTCCTCGCTGTCCGCGTCGGGCTTGTCGGCCAGGCGCCGCCGGGCGTTGTCCAGCCACGCCATCGCGGGTGTGGCCGTGATGCCGTGCAGGACCACCGAGCTGATGACGACCAGGCCGATCAGGGCCCACAGGCGCTCGTCCTCGATGTCGAAGTCGCCCTGCTGCAGGGCGTAGGCGGCGTAGTAGAGCGACCCCACGCCGCGCACCCCGAAGAAGGAGATGACGGCGCGCTCCCGCGGCCCGGTGCGGCTCCCGGTGAGACCGATCCAGCCGGCGAGCGGGCGGACGAGGAGCAGGAAGGCGACGGTGAAGGCGACCTCCGGCCAGCCGATCGGCTCCAGCAGGCCCCGCGCGACGGCACCGCCGAGGAGGACGAGGACGGCGACGGTGATCAGCCGCTCGACCTGCTCGACGAAGGAGTGCATCACCTCGTGGTGCTCGTGGTGCCGCTCGGTGCTGCGGATCGTCGTGGCGGCGACGAACACGGCGACGAAGCCGTACCCCTCGGCCAGCTCCGTGACGCCGTAGGCGAGGAACACCGCGGCGAGGGCCACGAAGCCCTGGAGGTTCTCGGTCATCCGGTGCTCGGCCGCCACGCTGGAGAAGAACAGGCGCCCGAGCAGCCAGCCGACCGCGAGGCCGCCGATCGTGCCGATCCCCAGGCGCCACAGGACGTCGACGGCGACCCACTGGGCCAGCCACCCGCCGGGGGCGACCCCGGCGAGGCTGATGGCGACCGCGGCATAGGTGAAGGGGAAGGCCAGGCCGTCGTTCAGGCCCGCCTCGGAGGTGAGCGCGAAGCGCGCCTCGTCGTCCTCCGCCCCGGGGTCGGCGAGCGGCCGGTTCACCTGGACGTCCGTCGCCAGGACGGGGTCCGTGGGCGCGAGCACCGCGGCGAGCAGGACCGCGGCCGCCGCGCCGAAGCCGAGGAACCACCAGCCCAGCACCCCGGCGGCGAGCATCGTCAGGGGCATGGTCAGCGCCAGGAGCCGCCACGTCGTGCCCCACGTGCGGAAGGAGAACGGCCGGTTGAGCGCCAGCCCGGCGCCCATGAGCGACACGATGACGCACACCTCGGTGAGGCCGACCGCGACCGAGCCGTGCTCGATGGGGTCGGGGTCCGGCAGCTGGGGCAGCAGGGCGAACGCCGTGGCGCCCCCGGCGAGGAAGACGATGGGCCAGGACACCGGTGCGCGACGCAGGGCCCAGGGCAGCAGGGCGGCCGCGAGCGTCGCGAGCCCCGCCGCGGCGTAGACCCCGCCGGCGCTCTCGAACTCGATCACCGGCTCACGGTAGGGGCGCACGGGGCGCGGCGCGCGGCGGCCCGGCGGGTGCTGCCGGTGCGCGCACGGGCGTGCGGGCGAGCAGCCACCAGCCGCCGACCACGAGGGCGAGCGTGAGCAGGCTGGACGACGGCAGCCCCAGCATCCCCGTGCCCCAC
>JACIXM010000246.1 GCA_014360395.1 Actinotalea sp. | reverse complement strand
GGCCGTGGGGGCGGGGGGGGCGGGCACGCCCGGCACGCTACCCGCGCGGGGCCCCGGCCGGGGCCGGTCGGGGATCCGCGCGACGCCCTCGACGTCGGCGCCGGCTCGCACGGCCGGCTCAGGCCAGCCCGCGCAGCACGTCCGCCGGGACCGCCCCGTACAGCACGCGCCCGTCGTCCGTGACCAGGACGCTGAGCAGGGCGGAGGCCAGCAGCCGACCCTCGGGGACCGGGGTCGTCAGCGCGTCGTACAGCGCGGTGGGGTCGAGCTCGAACGCGCTCGCCTTCTCCTCGTCGGGCAGGAACTCCGAGATGAGGTCCTGCGCCCGGTCCGAGCCGATGAGGCGCCCGCTGTCCGGCAGTGTGCTGATGGCCGCCGGGTCGCCCGCGAGCAGGGCGGCGACGTCGACACCGGTCACCGTGGTGACCGTCTCCCACCCGAGGCCGGTCGTCGTCACGCCCTCCGGCAGGAGCGCGGGGTCGACCGGCTGCCCGGGAGCGGGCGGCTTGGCGGCGAGCACGTCCTGCAGCGCCTGCGGGTCGGTCGGCTCGGTCATCGGGACGACCACCTCGCGCACCGCCGCACCGGCCGGGACCGAGAACCGCAGCACGCCGTCGTCGGGCAGGGCGAAGGAGATGTCGGTGAAGCCGATCTCCAGCGCCGGCACCTGCGCGTCCTGCACGCTCCACACCTGCACGCGCAGCGGCGTGGAGGTCTCGGCGTCGACGGCCACGACGACGCGACCCACCAGCGTCTGCGCGTCCCGCGGGGTCACGACGAGCTGGTAGGCGGCGCGGCCGGCCACGGTGGTCTGGGCGTCCAGGGAGACCCGTGAGAAGGCCTCGACCTCGGTCAGGGCGACGCGCGCCGCCTCCTCCGGGGTGGGCAGGCTGCCGACGACGTCCGGCGCCAGACCGGCGCGCACCTCTGCCGCGGCCTCCTCGTACCGGGCGCGGCCCTCGTCGTCGAGGGTGTAGTGGACGACCTCCTCGGTCGTGCTGGAGTAGGTCCAGGCGTCGGGGCCGTCGGTGACGACGGAGTACTCGGACGCCGCACCCAGCAGCGACACGCGCGAGCGTTCGGCGCCGTCGGTCCACACCCGCAGGGTCGAGGACCCACCGAGGAGGACCACCGGGTCGGCGCCGGTGGCCTCGGTCAGGGGCAGCTCCGGCAGGCCGAGCCGGGCCGTGTGCACGACGGTCCCCGACAGCGGAGCGGGCTCCGCGGTCGCGACGCGCTCGGCCAGCTGCTCCGCGGTGAGGTCCGGCAGGGCGTCGTCGCCCGCACTGGCCAGCAGCGGCGGGGTGGCGAACGCCGCGGCGACGGCGAACGCGACACCGGCGGGCACGGCCCACGCCGCGCGCCGGGAACGAAGAGCACCGGCGAGCACGCCGGAGCGGGTGGAGCTCTGGGTCATGCGACCAGAGTCCTCCCGCCGCACTGAGATCGGGCTGAGGTCATCAGGCCTGCCTCAGCCGATCGGGCCCCCTGCGGTGGGATGCTTCTGGTGTGCGCATCCTGGTGATCGACGACGAGCGCGGCCTCGCGCGTGCCCTGCAGCGGGGACTGGCCGCGGAGGGCTTCGCGGTCGACCTCGCCCACGACGGGATCACGGGACTGGAGATGGCCACCCACGGCGACTACGACGCCGTCGTCGTCGACATCATGCTGCCCGGCAAGAACGGCTACGACGTCGTCACCGCCCTGCGCGAGCGCGAGGTGTGGACGCCCGTCCTGATGCTCAGCGCGAAGGACGGCGAGTACGACGTCGCGGACGGCCTGGACGTGGGGGCGGACGACTACCTGACCAAGCCGTTCTCCTTCGTCGTCCTCGTCGCGCGGCTGCGCGCGCTCATCCGCCGCCCGCTCGCCCCCCGACCGCCCGTGCTGACCGCGGGCGACATCGTGCTGGACCCCGCCGCGCGCACCGTGACGCGGGCCGGCGAGCCGGTGCAGCTGACGGTGCGGGAGCTGGCGCTGCTGGAGTACCTGATGCGCCACCACGACCGCGTCATCGGCAAGGTCGAGCTGCGCGACCACGTCTGGGACTCCCCGGGCGAGGACCTCAACGTGGTCGAGGTCTACGTGGGCTACCTGCGGCGCAAGCTGGGGCGCGACGCCGTCGTCACCGTGCGCGGCGCCGGGTACCGCATGGCGGCCTGAGCCCCCGTGGCCGAGCCCCACGGCCCGGACCCGTGGCGCAGCCGGTCCCTGCGGACGCGGCTGACCGTCCTGACCGCCGGGCTGCTGTGCATCACGCTCGTCGTCGGCGCCCTGACCCTCACCACGGTCCTGTCCCGCACGCGCGTCTCCGAGCTGGACGACATCGTCCGCGAGCGCGCCGCCACCACCGCCGAGCTGGTGGCGACCGACTCCCTGCCGGACGCCCTGCCGGTCGAGGAGCCGGGTGAGATCGTCCAGGTCCTCGACGCCGAGGGCCTGGTCGTCGCGTCGTCCCCGAGCGCGAGCCGGACGCTACCGGTGCTGCCCCCGGAAGAGGTCGCCCGGCTGCGGGCAGCGACGGCGACGGCCGGAGTGGTCAGCCCGACGTCGGCCAGCGCCTACGACGGCCAGGCCCGGGTCGCCGTCGTCCCGACGACGTGGCGCGGCGAACCGGTGACCGTCGTCGCGACGATGCCGCTGGCTGAGGTCCAGGGTCTGCTGCGCGCGCTGAGCCTGTCCCTCGTGGGCGTCGTGCCCACCCTGACCGGGATCCTCGCGGTGGCGGTCTGGCTGGTGCTCGGCCGGGCGCTGCACCCGGTCGAGCGGATGCGCGCCGCCGCGGCGCAGGTCGCGCGGGTCGGCGGCCCCGGCTCCCTGCCGGTCAGCCCCGCCGACGACGAGATCGCCGCGCTGGCGCGGACCCTCAACGACATGCTCGACCGGCTCGAGACGGCCTCGTCCCGCCAGCGGCGCTTCGTGGCCGACGCGGCGCACGAGCTGCGCTCCCCGCTGGCGACGCTGCGGGCCAGCCTGGAGGTCGCGAAGGAGCACCCCGGGGCGTACCGCAGCGACGAGCTCGCCGAGGACCTCGTCGGGGAGGTGCTGCGGATGCAGGGCCTCGTCGACGACCTGCTCCTGCTGGCCCGCGTCGGGTCGGCGCCCCGCGCGCGGGAGGAGGTCGACCTCGCGGACGTCGTGCGCGACGCCGTCGGAGGCTCGGGCGCGGTCCTGCGCCGTCCCGACGTCGCCGTGGCCGTGGCGGGGGCGGGGGAGGCCGTCGGCGACGCACCGGCGCTGGGCCGGGTGGTCCGCAACCTCGTCGACAACGCCGTGCGCCACGCCGCCTCCCGCGTGCAGGTCACCGTGCGCCCCGGCAGCGTCACGGTCGACGACGACGGCGCCGGCATCGCGACGCAGGACCGGGAGCGGGTGTTCGAGCGGTTCGTGCGGCTCGACGACGCCCGCGAGCGCGAGGCCGGGGGCAGCGGGCTGGGCCTGGCCATCGTCCGGGAGATCGCGCGCGAGCACGGCGGCGACGTGACCCTCGACGCCTCGCCCCTGGGGGGCCTGCGCGCCCGGGTCGAGATCCCGACCGCCCCCTGAGCGGGGCCGCGGCGGGTAGCGTCGGCCCCGACCGCCGACCCCGCCACCGAGGAGCCCGCACCGTGACCCAGGACCTGCTCGCCGACGCCGAGGCCATGGCGGCCGACCTCGCCGCCCTGCGCCACGACCTGCACCGCATCCCGGAGCAGGGCCTGGAGGTCCCGAAGACGCAGGCGCGCGTGCTCGCCGCGCTGGAAGAGCTCGGCCTGGAGGTGACCACCGGCTCCGCGGTCGGCTCGGTCGTCGCCGTGCTGCGCGGCGGACGGCCGGGGCCGGCCGTGCTCCTGCGCGGGGACATGGACGCCCTGCCGGTCACCGAGGAGACCGGCGAGGAGTTCACCAGCGAGCACCACGGCTTCATGCACGCGTGCGGGCACGACCTGCACGTCGCGGGCCTCGTCGGGGCGGCCCGGCTGCTCGCCGCCCGGCGCGAGGAGCTGCCCGGCTCTGTCGTGCTCATGTTCCAGCCCGGCGAGGAGGGCTTCCACGGCGCCCGCTTCATGCTCGAGGAGGGCGTGCTCGACGCGGCGGGCGAGCGGGTCGTCGCGGCCTACGCGATCCACGTCGCGTCCTCGAGCATCCCCCTGCGGGTGGTGACCGGTCGCGCCGGCACGGCGATGGCCGCCTCGGACCAGCTCTACGTCACCGTCCGCGGCCGCGGCGGCCACGGCTCGATGCCGCACCTGGCGGCGGACCCGGTGACGGTTGCCGCGGAGATCGTGCTCGCCCTGCAGACCGTCGTCACCCGGCAGTTCGACGCGCACGACCCCGTCGTCGTGTCGGTGGGTCGCATCGCCGCGGGGACCACGGACAACGTCATCCCGGAGACGGCGCAGCTCGACGCGACCGTCCGGACCTTCTCCAGGGAGCACCACGCCGCGGTCCCGGACCGCCTGGTGCGCGTGGCCGAGGGCATCGCCGCCGCCCACGGGCTGACCGCCGAGGTCACCTACGAGCGCGGCTACCCCGTGACCGTCAACGACCCGGCCGAGGTCGAGCGCGCCGAGCGGGTGACCCGCGCCGTCGTCGGCGAGAACGGCTGGGCGACCGCGAAGCAGCCGGTCTCCGGCGCCGAGGACTTCTCCTACGTCCTGCAGGAGGTGCCGGGCGCCTTCCTCTTCCTCGGCGCGACGCCCGAGGGGGCCGACCCGGCCACCGCTCCCTACAACCACTCCCCCCAGGCCCGCTTCGACGACGCGGCGCTGCCCGTCGCCGCCGCGGTCCTCGCCGGCCTCGCCCTGGACCGGCTCGCGGAAGGCTGAGGCGGCTCGCTCCGGCCGCCCGCGTGGTGGGCGGCGCCGTCGTCGGGGAGCATCGGGGCATGCCCGAACGCCTCGGACCGAAGCTGGTCAGCTGGGCCTCCCAGCTCGACCCGGAGACCCGGCGGCAGGCCGAGCGCACGGCCACGCTGCCGTTCGTGCACCCGCACGTCGCGCTCATGGCCGACGCCCACCTCGGCAAGGGTGCGACGGTCGGGTCGGTCATCCCCACGCAGAGGGCACTCATCCCCGCCGCCGTCGGCGTCGACATCGGCTGCGGGATGATCGCCGTCCGGACGCAGTGGACCGAGGACCGTCTGCGGGCAGGCGGTCCGCTCCGGGCGCTGCGCGAGCGCATCGAGGCCGCGGTCCCGCTGTCGGCAGGCCGGTACAACGCGCGGCTGACCGACTCGGCGCGTGAGCGGGTCGACCGGCTCCAGGCGCACGCCGACCGCATCGGTCTGGACCCCACGCGGTACGGCCGCACGTGGCACCTGCAGCTCGGGTCGCTGGGCAGCGGCAACCACTTCATCGAGGTGTCCATCGACGAGGACGGCGGGGTCTGGCTCTTCCTGCACTCGGGCAGCCGGGGCGTCGGCAACCAGATCGCCCAGCGGCACATCCGGGTCGCCGTCGAGCGCTGCCGGCGCAACCGGCTGGACCTGCTGGACCGGGACCTCGCCTGGCTCCCGGAGGGCACCGAGGCCTTCGACCACTACCTGCGCGAGCTGCGCTGGGCGCAGGAGTTCGCGCTGCTCAACCGCGAGGAGATGATGGACCGCGTCGCTGCGGCGCTCGGCGAGCACCTCGGCGAGCCGGTCGTCGAGTCCGAGCGGATCAACTGCCACCACAACTTCACCGAGGTCGAGGAGCACGCCGGCCGCACCGTGTGGGTCTCCCGCAAGGGCGCCATCCGGGCCCGCGCCGGTGAGCCCGGGCTCATCCCGGGGTCGATGGGCACCGCGTCCTACGTGGTGGTCGGCCGCGGGGAGTCCACGTCGCTGCACTCCAGCCCGCACGGGGCGGGGCGCACGTACTCCCGCACGGCGGCGCGCAAGCGGTTCACGCTGGAGGAGCTGCGGGCGGCGATGGCCGGTATCGAGTACCGGGACACGTCGGTGTTCCTCGACGAGATCCCCGCCGCCTACAAGGACATCGACCAGGTCATGGCCGACTCCGCCGACCTGGTCGAGGTGCGGCACGTCCTGCGCCAGGTCGTCAACGTCAAGGGCGACTGAGGCGCCTCAGCCGAACGCCGCGGCCGGCAGCTCGCGCTCGCCCTCCTCGATCGCCCGGACCACCCGCGCCGCGACGGCGTCGGGCGCCAGCCCCTGCCCCAGCCGCGGCGCCTGGCCGGCGATCGGGCGGCCCGCGAGCCCGGTCTCCGTGTGCGGCGGGCGGACGTCCAGCACCCGCACCTTCCGCCGGCGCAGCTCGTGCTGCAGCGCGGCGCCGAACGCCGTCAGCCCGGCCTTCGCCGCGCAGTAGGCGGCCATGCCCGCCGTCGGGCGCTCGGCGACGACCCCGCTGAGGTGGGCCAGGAACCCCCCGTCGGCCAGCGCGGGGACCGCGGCGCGCGCGAGCCGCACCGGCGCCACGAGGTCGACGAGCAGCAGCGCGTCCAGGACGTCGTCGTCGAGCTCCGTGACCGGGCCGAACGCGACCGCGCCGGCCGCGTACACGACGCCGTCGAGCGGGCCGTGACCGGTGGCGACGCGCACCGCCTCCGCGGGAGCGTCGGGGAACGTGATGTCCGCGGCGTGCGTGCCGACGACGGCGTCGCCGAGCTCGCCGGCGAGGACGTCCAGGCGGTCCCCGGACCGGCTGGACAGCGTCAGGCGCGCGCCCCGGTCCGCGAGGTGCCTGCTGAGGGCCGAGCCGAGGCCGCCGGTGGCGCCGACGACCAGGACGTGGGCGCTGGCGAGAGAGGTCATGAGCCGACCCTCGCACCACCCGGCCGCCCCGGGCGAGCAGGTCGTGGCGCGCTCGTCACAGGCCCGCGCCAGGCGGTCACAGGGCACTGCCAGGCAGGGTGCACGGTCCTCGTCGGCGGCGGGACATTCGTCCCTCGCCGACCCGCGGCGGGCGGCGGGACGGTGGAGGGAGCCGGGCACCCCGGCCCGG
>JACIXM010000245.1 GCA_014360395.1 Actinotalea sp. | reverse complement strand
AGGGCACCTTCCACACGCCCAACCCGGACGGCGCGCTCTCCGCCGGCGCGGGGGAGCCGGCCCCGGGCGGGTCCGCGTTCTTCATCATGGACATGTTCCCGTACCCCTCCGGGGCGGGGCTGCACGTGGGGCACCCGCTGGGGTACATCGCCACGGACGTCGTCGGGCGCCACCGCCGGATGTGCGGGGACAACGTCCTGCACGCCCTGGGCTACGACGCGTTCGGCCTGCCCGCCGAGCAGTACGCCGTGCAGACCGGCCAGCACCCGCGCGTGACGACCGAGGCGAACATCGCCAACATGCGCCGCCAGCTGCGCCGGCTGGGGCTGGCGCACGACCCACGCCGCACCTTCGCCACGACCGACAGCGACTACGTGCGCTGGACCCAGTGGATCTTCCTGCAGATCTTCGACTCCTGGTACGACGAGGAGGCCGTCCGGCCCGACGGCGGCCGGGGCCGCGCGCGCCCGGTGGCGGAGCTGGTGCAGGCGTACGAGGCCGGTCGGGAGCTGCCCGAGGAGTGGGCGGGCCGGTCGTGGGCCGACCTGGACGCCGTCGAGCGCCGGCGTGTCGTGGACGCCCAGCGCCTGGCCTACGTCTCGCAGACCCCGGTCAACTGGTGCCCGGGCCTGGGCACCGTGCTGGCCAACGAGGAGGTCACGGTCGACGGGCGCTCCGAGCGCGGGAACTTCCCGGTGTTCAAGCGCAACCTGCGGCAGTGGAACATGCGGATCACCGCCTACGCCGACCGGCTGGCGGAGGACCTGGACCTCATCGACTGGCCCGAGAAGGTCCGTGCGATGCAGCGCAACTGGATCGGGCGCTCCGAGGGTGCCCGGGTGACGTTCGACGTCATCGGCGGCGCCGCCGTGGAGGTCTTCACCACGCGTCCCGACACGCTCTTCGGAGCGACGTTCATGGTCGTGGCGCCGGAGCACCCGCTCCTGGACGAGGTGCCGCAGGAGTGGCCCGACGGCACCCACGGGGTCTGGACCGGAGGGCACGACCACCCGGCGGCCGCGGTGGCGGCCTACCGGGCCGAGGCCGCCGCGAAGTCCGCCGTGGAGCGCCAGGCCGACGCCGGGCGCAAGACCGGCGTGTTCACCGGGCACCTCGCGATCAACCCGGTCAACCACGAGCTCATCCCCGTGTTCACCGCCGACTACGTGCTCATGGGGTACGGCACCGGCGCGATCATGGCGGTGCCCGGCGGCGACGAGCGCGACCACGCGTTCGCCCGCGCCTACGAGCTGCCCGTGGTGCACACGGTCCAGCCGCCGGAGGGCCATGAGGGTGCCTGGACCGGCGACGGCGTCGTGGTGAACTCCAGCGGCGAGGACGTCTCGCTCGACGGCCTGGACGTGACGGCCGCCACGCGGCGCATCGTCGACTGGCTCCAGGAGCGCGGGTACGGGCAGGGCACGGTCACCTACCGGCTGCGCGACTGGCTGTTCAGCCGGCAGCGGTACTGGGGCGAGCCGTTCCCCGTCGTGTACGACGAGCACGACCTGCCCGTCGCGCTGCCCGTCGACCAGCTGCCGGTCGACCTGCCCGAGGTGCCGGACTACTCCCCGCGGACCTACGACCCGCACGACGCCCAGTCGACCCCGGAGCCGCCCCTGGGGCGCAATGAGGAGTGGGCCACCGTCACCCTGGACCTGGGCGACGGGCCGAAGCGGTACCGGCGGGACACCAACACGATGCCCAACTGGGCCGGCTCGTGCTGGTACTACCTGAACTACCTGGACCCCGGCCGCCGCGACGTCGTCGTCGACCCGGGCCTCGAGCAGTACTGGATGGGGCCGGGGCACAACGGCACCGTCGGCGCGGCCGGCGGGGTCGACCTCTACGTCGGCGGGGTGGAGCACGCGGTGCTGCACCTGCTGTACGCCCGCTTCTGGCACAAGGTCCTGTACGACCTGGGCCACGTCTCGAGCCGCGAGCCGTTCCACCGGCTGTTCAACCAGGGCTACATCCAGGCCTACGCCTTCGTGGACGACCGCGGCCAGTACGTCCCGGCGGCCGAGGTCGAGGAGGAGACGGCCGCGGACGGCAGCAGCCGGTGGACCTGGCAGGGCCAGGAGGTCCAGCGCGAGTACGGGAAGATGGGCAAGTCCCTCAAGAACGTCGTCACGCCCGACGAGATGTACGAGGCGTACGGCGCGGACACGTTCCGCGTCTACGAGATGTCGATGGGCCCCCTGGACCTGTCGCGGCCGTGGGAGACGCGCGCCGTCGTCGGCTCCCAGCGGTTCCTGCAGCGCCTGTGGCGCAACGTGGTCGACGAGACGACGGGGCAGCCCGTGGTGGCCGACGTCGAGCCGGACGAGCAGACGCGCCGCGTCCTGCACCGCACGATCGCGGACGTCCGCACGGAGATGGAGGGCATGCGGTTCAACACCGCGATCGCCCGCCTCATCGTGCTCAACAACCACCTGACCTCGCTGAGCCCGGTGCCCCGCCAGGTCGCGGAGGCGCTCGTCCTCATGGTCGCGCCCATCGCCCCGCACATCGCCGAAGAGCTGTGGTCCCGGCTCGGGCACCCCGGCAGCCTCGCCCGCGAGCCGTTCCCCGAGGCGGACCCGGCGTACCTGGTCGAGGAGACGGTGACCTGCGTCGTGCAGGTGCAGGGCAAGGTCCGGGACCGGATCGAGGTGCCGGCCGACATCAGCGAGGACGAGCTGCGGGAGCGGGCCCTCGCGACGGCCGGCGCCCAGCGCGCGCTCGCCGGGCGGGAGGTCCGCACGGTGGTCGTCCGGGCGCCGCGCCTGGTCAACGTCGTCCCCGTCTGACCGGCTCGTCCCCAGGTCCGCACCGCTGCGCCGTCGTCCCCAGGGGCGGCGGCGCAGCGTCGTCGGGAGGTGCGGACGCGCCTAGCGTCCCGTCAGTGTCAGGGTGCTGATACCGCGAGGGTTGCGGTGGTTGGGATCCTGACCTTGGCGAGGCTGGCTCCTAGCGTCCGTGCCGCTCCGTTGGAGCTGGTCTTCACGCGTTGTGCCGCTTCGCCGAGGTCAGGGCCGACCGGCGTGACTTGATAGGAGCGTGGCTGCGCCCCCACTGAGGTGTGTCCGCCGGCCGGCCCAACCGTCCCTCGAGTCAGAGAGGAGACCCCTTCATGGTGGTCGTGGTTGGGATCGACGTCCACAAGGACACTCACTGCGTGGTCGCGGTGGACCAGGCCGGCCGGCAGGTCGGCTCACACCTGACGGTGCGGGCGACCGATGCCGGTCACCGTCAGCTGCTGCGGTGGGCGGCGCGGGAGCACGGGGCGGCCGTGGAGTTCGCGGTGGAGGACTGCCGACACGTCTCCACGCGTCTGGAGCGTGCCCTGCTGAGTGCAGGTGCACGGGTGGTGCGGGTGCCGCCGAAGCTGATGGCCGGGGCGCGTCAGTCCGCCCGGACCAGGGGCAAGTCCGACCCGATCGACGCGCTGGCCATCGCTCGGGCGGCCCTGCGCGAGCCGAACCTGCCGGTCGCCGAGCACACTCACGCCTCCCGGGAGGTCAAGCTGCTGGTCGACCACCGCGAGGACCTGGTGCGGATGCGCACCGCGATGCAGAACCGGCTGCGCTGGCACCTGCACGAGCTCGAACCCGGCCTGGAGCCTGCGGCGCGGGCGTTGGGCACCATCGCCCAGCTGGACCAGCTGACCGACCGGTTGACGGCGATGCCCGACACGGTGGTCCGGCGCCTGGCGCTGGAGCTGATCGTCGACATCCGGTCCCTGACCGAACGGGCACGCGCCCTGGAGCGGGAGATCGCTGCCCTGGTCAAGGATCAGGCGCCTCAGCTCCTTGAGCTGCCCGGCTGCGGGGTCCTGACAGCCGCGAAGCTGCTGGGCGAGACCGCCAACCCCGCCCGGTTCCGCTCCGAGGCGTGCTTCGCCATGCACGCCGGCGTCGCGCCGATCCCCGCGTCCTCCGGACGGACGCACCGCCATCGCCTGGCCCGCGGCGGCAACCGCCAACTCAACGCCGCCCTGCACCGCATCGCGGTCACCCAGATCCGCCTGGACGGCCTCGGCCGGGCCTACTACCAGCGCCGACGCGCTCGAGGAGACACCACCATGGAAGCCCTGCGCGCCCTCAAACGACGCCTCGCCCGCGTCGTCTTCAACCTCCTCAACCAGACACCGAGCACGGTCGCGGCACACCTACCGCAAGCCGCTTGACATAGGAGCAACACGTGCCGACCGACCGCAGCCCCCAGGACCGCCTCGCCGGCCTGGCCGGGGGGCCCGTGACGGTCCCGGATGCCGGGGGACGGCCCACCGGGGACATCGCCCGGCCGCCCGCCGCGGACGCCGCCGCGGTCACGGGCGCCCCCGCAGCTGCTGACGGCGGGGACGACCCGACGGCGGTTCGGGAGCGGGCGCTGGCCGCCGCCACCTCGGCCTACGCCGCGACGTACGGCCACCCCCTCGAGCACGCGACCACCGGCGGCCCCGTCCGGTGGGGGACGAGCGCCCGCACCGCGCTCCTGGTGGCCGGGGCGCTGGCCCTCGTCGGCGCCGGGGTGGTGGTGCACGCGTTGACGCAGGCACCCGCAGCCGTCGTCCTGGCCGAGCCGGCCGTTCCGGAGCCCCCGGCAGACGCGGCGCCCCAGCCGACCGACGCCACGGACCCGACCGAGGCCACCGAGCCGGTCGACGACGCGGCCCGGACGGCGGGCCAGGTCGTGCTCGTGCACGTCGTCGGTCGGGTGCACCAGCCCGGCGTCGTCGAGCTGCCCGCGGGGTCCCGGGTCGTCGACGCGGTCACCGCCGCCGGAGGCGCCACCACCGAGGCCGACCTGTCCGGGCTCAACCTCGCCCGTCCCGTCGTCGACGGCGAGCAGGTGGTCGTGCCGCGCCCCGGGGAGGACGTCCCACCCGTCGACGTGGCCGGTCCCGCCCCACCCGGCGCGCCCGGCCCGGCGTCCGGCGTCACGGACCTCAACCGGGCGAGCGTCGCCGAGCTGGAGGCGCTCCCCGGGATCGGACCGGTGCTGGCGAGCCGGATCGTGGCCCACCGGGACCAGCACGGCCCGTTCGCGTCCGTGGACGACCTGCAGGCCGTGCGGGGGATCGGCCCCGCGCTGCTGGCCGACCTGCGTCCGCTGGTCGGGCCGTGACGGTCGTCCAGGGCACCGACGCCAGGCTCGTGCCGACCGCCCTGGTGGTCTGGGCGGCCTGCTTCCTCGCCGTCGGGCTCGCCCCGCGCGCCGCCGTCCTGCTCGGCCTGTCGCTCGCCGTCGTCGGCGTGGCCGGCGCGGTGGTGCGCCGCCAGGGGAGCACGGGTGGTGACGACGTGGTGGTGACGGTCCTGCTCGCCCTCGGCGTCGGCGCCCTCGCGTGCGGTGTGACCGCCGTGCAGGCCGCCGTGCGCGAGGCCGGTGCGCTCGTGCACCTGGCGGACGCCGGCGAGGCTGCGGTCCTCGAGGGCCGGGTCATGGGCGACCCGGTCCCGGTCGGTCGGTGGGAGCCCCGGTACCGCGTGCGGCTCCGGGTCTCCGGTGTCGAGGGGGAGTCGGTCGGGGGACCGGCGGCCGCGGACGTCCTGCTGACCGGCGGGCGGGAGTGGGCCGCCGTGCAGCACGGCAGCACCGTCCGCGGCTCCGGCCGCCTCACGCGGGCCGCCCGGGCGGACGACGTCGTGGCACTGGTGCGGTCCGCGGCCCCTCCGCAGGTGCTGGCCCCGGCCGCCGGGGGCGCCGTCGTCGTCGAGCTCCTCCGCGACGGCCTGCGGCAGGCCACCGCGGGGTTGCCGCCGGACCGGCGCGGCCTCGTCGTCGGCACCGCCGTCGGGGCCACCCAGCACCTGCCGGAGGACCTGCGGCAGGCGATGCGCGACGCGGGTCTCACCCACGTCACCGCGGTGTCCGGCGCCCACTTCGCCGTCGTCGCGATGACCGTGCTGGCGCTCGCGGCGACGTTGCGCGGACCTCCGGTGGTCCGGGCCGTGGTGCTCGTCGCGGCGGGACTGGGCTTCCTCCACCTCGTGCACGGCGGCACCAGCGTGGTCCGTGCCGCTGCCGCCGCCGCGGTGTGGTGCCTCGCCATCGTGCTGGGCCGGCCGGCCCGCGCGCTGCCCGCCCTGGCCGGCGGCGTGACCGTCCTGCTCCTGGTCGATCCCTGGTTGGCTCGGTCCTACGGCTTCGCGCTGTCGGCGGGCGCGACGGCGGCGATCGTGCTCCTCGCGCCCGCCCTCGTGGCTCGTCGCCCCCGGACCGTCCCCCGGGCGGTCGCGACGGTGCTCGCGGTGCCGTTGTCGGCGCAGGCCGCGTGCGCGCCGGTGCTCGTCCTCCTGGACCCCGTCGTGACGACGTACGCCGTGCCCGCGAACGTGCTCGCCGCGCCGGCTCTGCTGCCGGCCACCCTGCTCGGGCTGCTCTCCGCCGTGCTCTCCCCGGTGCTGCCCGGGGTGGCAGGGGTCGTCGCCGGGGCCGCTGCCGTCCCGGCGGGCTGGGTCGGGGTCGTGG
Organism: Actinotalea sp.; assembly: GCA_014360395.1. Classification (GTDB taxonomy): domain Bacteria; phylum Actinomycetota; class Actinomycetes; order Actinomycetales; family Cellulomonadaceae; genus Actinotalea. Next base: position 3,107 of record JACIXM010000245.1, on the reverse strand, counting down.
CCCGGACAGCGGCGGGGCTGCCGGCGGCGCGCCTGCCGTGGTTCCCCGGTCTTCCCGGCGCGCTGGCGCTCGCCGTCGTCGTCGCCGCCCTCGTGCTGACCGTGCTGCGCCGGTGCCCGCGGCGGGTGTGACGGCGGCCGGACGGACGTGTCGGCGCATCGTGGCAGGCTGTGCGCATGCCTCCGGCTCGCCGCGCCGCACCGTCCGCCGCCGCCCCCGGGATCGGATGGGAGGACGTGGAGCCCGCCCCGCTGATCCTGGTGACCGGTGGCGAGGCGGTCCTCGCCGAGCGTGCCGTCGACCGCGTCGTGGAGCTGGCGAGGGCCGCCGACCCCGAGGTCGAGACGACCCGGCTGGACGCCGCGGCCTACGAGGCCGGCCGCCTGCGCGTCGTCGCGAGCCCGTCGCTGTTCGCGGAGCCCCGCGTCGTGGTCCTGGAGAACGTCCAGACGGGCACCGACGAGCTGTTCGCGGACCTCGTCCGGCACGTCGAGGAGCCCGCCGCGGACGTCGTCCTGGTCGTGGTCCACGGGGGTGGTCAGCGCGGGAAGCGGGCCCTGGACGCGGTGCGCGCCGCGGGCGCGGTCGTCGTGCGCTGTGACCCGATCAAGCGGGACGCCGACAAGGTCGCCTTCGTCACGGCCGAGCTGCGGCGCGCCCGGCGGCGCGCGGACGCTGCCGCGGCCCGTGCCCTCGTGGAGGCCTGCGGCGCCGACCTGCGCGAGCTCGCCGCGGCGTGCCAGCAGATGGTGGCGGACACCTCGGGCATCGTGACGGCCGAGATGGTCGCGAGGTATCACGGCGGCCGTGTCGAGGCGACGGGCTTCCGGGTCGCCGACGCGGCGGTCGAGGGGCGCTCCGGTGAGGCGGTCGCCCTCCTGCGGCACGCCATCGCGACCGGGACGGACCCCGTCCCGCTCGTGGCCGCGCTGGCGGCGAAGCTGCGCACCCTGGCCAAGGTCGGTGCGGCGCGCGGCCGCGGGCTCGACCCGGCGCGGGACCTGGGGCTCGCGCCCTGGCAGGTGGACAAGGCGCGCCGGGAGCTGCGGGGCTGGAGCCCCGAGGGGCTCGCGGCGGCCATCTCCGCGGTCGCGAGGGCCGATGCGGAGGTCAAGGGAGCCGGTCGGGACCCGGTCTTCGCGGTCGAGCGCGCCGTGCTGACCGTGGCGGCGTCCCGAGGCTGACCGGACTGCGCCGAGGCGGCGTGTCGGTGCCTCCGGTGGTCGGTCGGATTCATCCTTCCGTGGCGACGCGCCGTCGCCGGTTGGCTGGCCCCGGACCGCGTGTCATAGTCGACGTGACATCACTGCTCGTGAGGAGGATGCCGTGAAGCGCACCCTGAAGGCCGCCGCCGCCGTCGCCGTCAGCCTGGGTCTCGTCGTCGTGGGGGCGCCGGTGAGCGCGTCCCCGGACGTCGGGCTCCTGAGCGTCGGCAGCACCGGCTGCTGCAAGAACTGAGGGCGACCCCGCGCCGTCCCGCACCGTCCCGCACCCGGTCGCGGCCTCCCGTCGCCGGCGACCCGGTCGGTCGGTCCGGCAGGCCCTCGCGACGGCGCGGCGGCCGCTCGAACCGCCAGATGGGTGAACTTTCACCCTCCCGTGGCACACTTCACCCTGCAGGGCTCCCCGAGTCACGAATAGAGTGACCTACTGTGACAGAACTCTCCGAGCGGCTCCGCGCCGAGCGCATCCGGGCCGGGCTCTCCCAGACCGCCCTCGCAGGCGGCGACTTCTCGCCGAGCTACATCTCCCTCATCGAGGCCGGGCGACGTGTCCCCACCGACGGGGCGCTCGCCGTGCTCGCGCAGCGGCTCGGGACGACGGCGGAGTACCTCCGCCACGGCGACAAGGCGCCGAGCGAGGAGAAGGCGCGACTCGAGATCGGCTTCGCCCGGCTCGCGCTCGCCAACGGTGCGCCGCAGGAGGCCAAGGAACGGCTGCTCGCCCTCGACCTCGACAGCATCGCGCCCCGCCACCACGCCGAGGCCCTGGGGGCGCTCGCCCAGGCCCACGAGGCCCTCGGGGAGCTCCACGAGGCGGTCGCCGTCCTGGAGCCCCTCCTCGGCCGGGCCCGGCAGCAGCGCCGCTGGCTGGAGGCGGCGGCACTGGGCAACGACCTCGTCGCGGCCTACCACGAGGCGGGCGACCTCGGTCGCAGCATCGAGCTGGGGGAGGACGTCCTGCGCGAGGTCGAGGCCGGGGGCATCGCCGGCTCCGACGAGCACCTGCGGCTCGCCTCGACGATCCTCTGGTCGTACTACGAGCGGGGCGACCTGCTCTACGCCACCCACCGTGCCGCCGAGCTCATCTCCCTGGCCGAGGCCAAGGGCACCGCCCGCGGGCGGGGCTCGATCTACTGGAACGCCTCGCTCGTGGCCGAGGGACGGGGAGACTTCGTCGAGGCCCGGCGCCTCACCGAACGGGCCCTGGCGTACCTGAGCGAGGGAGCGGTGAGCCGTGACCTGCCTCGGCTGCGGCTGCACTACGGCTGGCTGCTCCTGCGCTGCGAGCCGGTGGACCCGCAGGGCGCCCTCGCGCAGCTGGCGCAGGCGGCCCAGGGCCTGGCGGTCGTCGGCTCGGAGCCCGAGCAGGCCCGGTGTGCGTTCGAGGTCGGTCGGGCCCATCTGCTCCTGGGCGACGCGCAGCGCGCCGAGGAGGAGGCGCGCTCCGGTCTTGCGCTCCTGGACGACCAGGCCGTGCTCGACACGTGCAACGGTCGGATCCTCCTGGGCGACGCGCTCGCCGCCCGCTCGGACGTGCACGGCGCACTGGAGGCCTACCAGTGGGCCGCGCAGATGCTCGGCATGATGACGGCGGCGCGGGAGGCCGCCGCGGTCTGGCGCGCGATCGGCGACCGGCTCCTCGAGCACGGCGACGTGCCCGGCGCGCTCGGCGCGTACGACCGCGCGCTCGCCGACGCGGGCATCCGCTCCACGACCTTCCCCGTCCTCGTGCCGCAGGAGGGGTCGACCGCCGGGCGCTGAGCCGGCGGTTCAGGGTGCGGCGTCGCCGCCGGCGAGCATGAGGAAGGGCGTCACCCGAGGGTGACGCCCATCCTAATTCTTCTGGGGCGCGGAGGCACCCGGTCCGCGCACGTCAGAGCGCGG
>JACIXM010000244.1 GCA_014360395.1 Actinotalea sp. | reverse complement strand
TCGTGCTATCGGTCGAGGCCACGGCGGTGGCACCGGCCGTGCCCGCGCCACCCGCCGCAGCCCCCACACCCGGGCGACCGGTGCCCGGCGGCCCGCCGGCACCCGGGACGGGCGCCGTTCCCGGCGTGCGCCCGACGCGCGCCGGCACCGACCCGGCCGCACCGCCCTGGGGCTCGGTGGAGGAGCGGCCGCTGCCGTGGGCGCCGATGCCGGCCCGGCCGGAGCCCGCGGAGGGCCCCGCGCGAGCGAGCGAGCCGGAGCCGGAGCCGGAGCCGGACGCCGGCGTCGGCGACGAGCAGCGCTCGCCGTACACGTGGCTCCAGGTGCTCGGCCTCGTGGTGGTGGCGTTCGTCCTGGGTGTCCTCATCTACTTCGTCCTCGTCCAGGGCGGCGATCCCGGTGCCGCCGCCTCCCTCCTGGACCCGTCCGCACCCGTGCCCCAGGGCGCCGCCGCCAGCGGTGTCCCGGCACCGGCGGACGCGACCGTCCCCATCGCACCGTTCGAGACTGGAGCCTGAGTGGCCGCGACCGACAGAGCCCTCGACCTGGCCTACACGGCCGCCCACGCCGCGTCCGACCGCAAGGCGCAGGAGATCATCGCGCTCGACGTCAGCGACCGCCTCGTCCTGACCGACGTCTTCCTCATCGCCTCGGGGACCAACGAGCGCCAGGTCGGTGCGATCGTCGACGCCGTCGAGGAGGCGATGCACCGCGCCGGCGCCAAGGCCGTCCGGCGCGAGGGCGTGCGGGAGGGGCGCTGGGCGTTGCTGGACTACGGCGACGTCGTCGTGCACGTGCAGCACGCGGACGACCGGCTGTACTACAACCTCGAGCGGCTCTGGGCGGACTGCCCCGCCATCGAGCTGCCGGAGGGCGCCCGCGGCGGCGACGGCCGGACGGACGGCGAGGCGTGAGCGCCGGCACGGTCGTGCTGTGGCGCCACGGCCGGACCGCGTGGAACGCGGAGCACCGGCTCCAGGGCGCGACCGACATCCCGCTGGACGAGGTGGGCCGCTGGCAGGTCGGCCAGGCCGCCCAAGGCCTGTCCGAGCGCCACGTGCCGGACCGCATCGTCACCTCCGACCTCGAGCGGGCCGCCGACACCGCCGAGGCGCTCGCGGAGCTGTGCGGGCTGCCCGTCGAGCGCGACGTCCGCCTGCGCGAGCGTCACTTCGGCACGTGGGAGGGGTTCACAGGGGACGAGATCGCCGAGCGGTGGCCCCAGCAGTACGCCACGTGGCGCTCCGGGCACGACCCGCAGCGCGAGGGAGCGGAGACGCGCCGCGAGGTCGCCGAGCGCATGGCGACGGCGGTCGCGGACCACGCCGCGCGGACGGCGACGGGCGGGACGCTCGTCGTCGTCTCCCACGGCGCGGCGATCACGCTCGGGCTGGTCACCCTCCTCGGGCTCGACCCGGAGTCCTGGCGCGGGGTCTTCGGGCTGCACAACGCGCACTGGGCGGTGCTGCGCCGCTCCTCCGGCGCGGGGCGCCCGGCCTGGGCACTCGAGGCCCACAACCAGGGCCCGGCCGTCCTGGTCGAGGACTGGGACGCGGGCCGCCTCACCGAGGGCGTCCCGAGCACCACCTCGGACGCCCTGCGGACCTGAGGACCGGCTGACGGGGGCCGGCGGGTGGGGCCGGTGGGTGTCGGTGCCGCCGGCGGCGTGAGAGATTCTGATCATGCGTTACGTCGATGCCGTCCCCTCCGCCTGGGCGGCCCGGTCCCTGGCCGAGGCCGCCCCCGGACCCTTCTGGCTCGACGACCCCGGCCGGCCCGAACCGCACCCGCCGCTGGCGGGGGAGGTGACGGCGGACCTCGTCGTCGTCGGCGGCGGCTACACCGGGCTGTGGACCGCGCTGCGGGCGACGGAACGCGACCCCGGCCGCGACGTCCTCCTGGTCGAGGGCAAGAGCGTCGGGTGGGCCGCGAGCGGGCGCAACGGCGGGTTCGTGGCCGCGTCCCTGACGCACGGGGAGGCCAACGGCCGCTCCCGGTTCCCCCACGAGATGGACACGCTGCGTCGGCTCGGCCGGGAGAACCTCGACGGGATCGCCGCCACCGTCGCGCGGTACGGCATCGACGCCGAGCTCGAGCGCACGGGTGCCCTGGACGTCGCCACCGAGGAGTACCAGGTCGAGGCGCTGCGGGCGGAGGCCGGGCCCGAGGACCGGTTCCTCGACGCGGACGAGGTGCGCCGGGAGATCGACAGCCCGATGTTCCGCGCCGGGCTGTGGTCCCCGGACACCGCCCTGGTCCACCCGGCGAAGCTCGCGTGGGGCCTGCGCCAGGCGTGCCTGGACCGCGGTGTACGGATCGTCGAGGGCACGGTCGCCCGGGACCTGCGCCGCGACGGCGGCCACGTCGTCGTGAGGACGGACGACGGCGCCGTCCGGGCCCGCCAGGCGGTCCTCGCCACGAACGCCTTCCCGCCGCTGCTGCGGCGCGTCCGGCCGTTCCTGGTCCCGGTCTACGACTACGTCCTCATGACGCGTCCCCTCACCGGGGCCGAGCGGGCGTCGGTCGGCTGGGCGAACCGGCAGGGGCTGGGGGATGTGGCGAACCAGTTCCACTACTCCCGGCTGACGGCCGACGACCGCATCCTCTGGGGCGGGTACGACGCCGTCTACCACCCCGGGGGGCGCGTCCGGCGGGCGTACGAGCACCGCGAGGAGACCTACCTGCGCCTCGCCGAGCACTTCCGCATGACGTTCCCCCAGCTGGAGGACGTGACGTTCACGCACCGCTGGGGCGCGGTCATCGACACCTGCTCGCGGTTCATGCCCTTCTTCGGCACCGCCCACGGGGGTGCGGTGGCGTACGCCGCCGGGTTCACCGGGCTGGGCGTCGCCTCGACGCGGTTCGCGGCCGACGTCGTCCTGGACCTCCTCGGTCCGGAGCCCACCGAGCGGACGGCGCTGGAGATGGTCCGGTCCATGCCCCTGCCGTTCCCCCCGGAGCCGCTCGCGACCCCGGTCATCGGCCTGACACGGTGGTCGCTGGACCGCGCGGACCGCCACGAGGGCCGCCGCAACGCCTGGTTGCGGCTGCTCGACACGGTCGGTGCCGGCTTCGACTCGTGAGCTGGGCCACACCGGGGCCGCGGCCGGGGGCGCGATTGGATTCCGACGCCGTGGGCCCCTAGACTGCAGCGTGCCCTTCGGGGCGACGGGGCTGTGGCGCAGCTGGTAGCGCACCTGCATGGCATGCAGGGGGTCAGGGGTTCGAGTCCCCTCAGCTCCACCGAACGACGA
>JACIXM010000243.1 GCA_014360395.1 Actinotalea sp. | reverse complement strand
GGGTCAGGGGTTCGAGTCCCCTCAGCTCCACCGAACGACGAGGGCGGGGCACCGGGTCCGGTGCCCCGCCCTCGTCGTCTCGACCGAGGCGCTCCGCCGCCGACGGCGGTCGCCCGTGCGCGTCGGGGCAGGTACTGGTATCCCGGGACCATGTGGTTCGACGGCTGGTCAGACGTGACGCGCACCGTTCTGGTGGGGACCAGCGCCTACGTGGCCCTCCTCGTGCTGCTCAGGATCACCGGCAAACGGACGCTGTCGAAGCTCAACGCCTTCGACCTGGTGGTCACGGTGGCGCTGGGCTCCACGCTCGCGACCATCCTCCTCAGCGCCCACGTGTCCTGGGTCGAGGGCGTCGCGGCCCTGGCGCTCCTCGTCCTGCTCCAGCTGCTCGTCACCTGGTCCACGGTCCGCACCGGCAGCGGCGGACGATCGGTCGTGACGGGGTCCCCGGCCGTGCTGGTGTGCGACGGTGTCCTGCTCGAGGAGGCGTTGCGTGGCCAGCGCACGACGGCTTCGGAGATCCGTCAGGCCCTGCGGCAGAGCGGCGTCGGGGGACTGGACCAGGTGGCCGCCGTCGTCCTGGAGACCGACGGCACGCTGTCGGTGGTGACCGCGGCGCAGGCCGGGGACCGGTGGGCCCTGGAGGACCCGAGCGCAGCACCGGCGCCCGGGCGCCGGCCCGACCGGTGAGGGCCTAGGTGGTCCGGGTCTGCGCGCCGGACCGCTCACGGGGCCGTTCGAGGAAGTACGCGCCGAGCGCCCCCGCCAGAGTGGCGAACACCGCTACGGAGTACATGGCAAGAGCGATCTCCACGACGCGCGCGACGCCGCCGTCGGCGGCCAGGGGCTGGCCGGAGACGGTGGCCAGCGCCGTCGCGTGGAGCGCCTCGGCGTAGAGGTCGAAGGTCCCCAGCAGGTAGAGCAGCTGGCTCGTCGCGAGCACCACGACGCCTGTCACGACCACGAGCCAGCCGATCCGGTCCGTGAGCAGGCGCCCGGCGGAGCGGGACCCTCGGACGGCGCTGGTGAGCACCCCGCCGAGGCGCGCCGCGCGGGCCGCCCGGCCGAACCGCAGGAAGGACAGGGCACGGGCGAACCGCAGGAACGGCACGGCGAGGAACACCACCTGCCACCAGTTGCGGCGCCAGAAGCGTCCCTGGTCCCGGGCGACGACGGCCCGCAGGACCAGCTCCGCGACGAAGACGCCCCACAGGAGCCAGCCGAGCAGGCCCAGCCACCGGCCCGTCGACGGGTCGGTGACGAGCGTCTGCGCCAGGACCAGCAGCAGGAAGAGGACGCCCAGCGCACCCATCGGCCGGTCCAGCCGCCGGGCGAGCTCCTCCGCCGTCCACACACGGTCCTCCGCGGGCAGGCCGGGTGCCGCCCGGTCGCCCGGGCTGCCGGGCGCCGTCGCGGTCCCGGGCTCGTTGCGGTCGGGCGGCGTCGTCATGGTCCTCACACCCTCGCGCGCGGGCGGACGCGCCGCACGTCGGTCTCCGGTTCTCCTCGGGCGCCGTCATGCGCGACCCTGGTGTCGACATGACCACGACCACCCGAGGCGCGGCGTCGTCGTCGCACGACGACGCGCGGTCCGCCACGCTCCGCGCCGGTGACGGCGCGCGCGCGGACCGGCCGGCGGCCCGACTCTGGGACCGCGCCGTGAGCGCTGCCTGGCGACCCGTGCCGTGGCGGCGCCTCCGCCGGCGCACCGCCGCGGTGCTGGCGATCCTCCTCGTGTCGGTGTCCTTCGGGCTCATGACGGCATCGGCCGACGCGAACCTCGGCCCGCACGCGGCCCGCTACGAGGTCACGCTGGACCACCTGGTCACCGTCGACCTCGGGCCGCTCGGCACGCTCGTGCTCGACTCGCCGGCCCCGCTGACGCTCGGCGCGCGGGTCACGGTGCAGGAGATCCCGCGGGAGATGACCGAGGTCCGCACCGTGTCGACGATCGACGAGCTGGCCCAGGACCTCGACCGGTACGTGCAGCTGTTCAGCGCGCCCGAGGGCACGCTGCAGACGGTGGTGCGGGCGCTGCTGACCGATGCCGTGCAGCGCGCCCTCGGTGCCGCGCTGGTGCTCGGCGCCGTCGTCGTCGCGGTGCGCGCCGCCCTGGGGCCGGCGCGCCGCACGGAGCTCGCCGCGGCCGCGCGGGACCGGGCGCCGCTGCTGGTCGCCGCCGCCGCCCTGCCGATCGTGCTCACGCTGAGCACGACGGCGGCCGGGACGGTGCTGCCCGGCCGGCCGAGCCCGGGACCGCCGTCGGCGGTGTTCGACGGGACCGCGCTGGAGGGTGCGGTGATCACCGGCCGGCTCGCCGGGGTGCTCGACACCTACGGCAGCCAGGTGGTCGCCGCGTACCGGCAGAACGAGGACTTCTACGACCGCGCCGCGGCCGGGGTCCGGGAGGACTGGGAGCGGCAGCGCGCCCTGGAGAGCAGCGTCCGCGCCGCGCGCGAGGGTGCCGGCATCGATCCCGGCCCGACGGCGGAGGACACCGTGGCCGCCGTCGTGGTGGCGGACCTGCACTGCAACGTCGGCATGGCGCGCGTGATCCGCGCGGCCGTCGAGGAGGCGGGCGCCGAGATCGTCCTCAACGCGGGGGACACCACGATGAACGGCACGGCCGTGGAGACGTACTGCATCACCGCGTTCGCCCAGGGCACTCCTCCCGGCGTCACGACGGTGGTCGCCGGCGGCAACCACGACAGCGAGGTCGTCGCCGCCCACGCCCGGTCCCTGGGTTGGACGGTGCTCGAGGGGCAGGTGGTCGACGTCGCCGGGGTACGGGTCCTGGGGGACGCCGACGTGCGGACCACGCGCGTCGGGGAGGGCACCCGGCAGGTCGGGTCGGAGTCGATCGGGGACGCCGCCGCCCGCCTCGCCGACGTGGCCTGTGCGGACACCGAAGTGGACCTGCTGCTCGTGCACGACCCGCGGATGGGCCAGGTGGCCCTCCAGCGCGGCTGCGTCCCGGCCGTGGTGGCGGGTCACTACCACCGTCGGGTGGGGCCCGAGCGCGAGGTCGGCGGCGTGCGCTACGTCAACAGCAGCACCGCCGGCGCCGTCTCCGGTCGACCGACCGTCGGACCGCTCAACGGCGTCGCGGAGATGACGGTCCTGCGGTTCTCCCGCGAGACGGGCGAGATCGTCGACCACCGGGTCGTGCGGGTCCAGCCCGACGGCTCCGTCACGGTGGGCTTCGCCCTGCGCTGGCCCGGTCCGCTGCCCCCGGCGCCGGAGCCCCTGGACCCGCGCGCGCCGCGCTGACCGGGTTCCGCCACTCCCAGGATCGGTCGTTACGGTAGGCCCGCACCCCCCGACCCCGGTGTGCCGTCGCCTGCCCCGAGAGAGAGGACGCCGTGCCCGACACCGTGCCCGACCGTCGCTGTCCCGTGCCGGACACGCGTCGCCGCCTCGCGGGGCTCCTCGCCGGGGCACTCCTCCTGCTCGCCCTCGGTGTCGGGGCAGCCGGTCCGGCGAGCGCTCACGACCAGCTGGTCGGCAGCGACCCGGCCGACGGCGCGGTCCTGCAGCTGGCGCCGTCTGCCGTGGTGCTGACGTTCAATGCCGACCAGCTCCCCGTCGGGGCAGCGGTCGTCGTGCGGGACGCCTCCGGGACCGACCGGGCCGACGGCGCGCCCGAGGTCGCCGGCCCGACGGTGACCCAGGCGCTGCAGCGCGACCTGCCGGCCGGCTCCTACGCCGTGCAGTGGCGGTCGGTCTCCGGTGACGGCCACCCCGTCGAGGGCACCTTCGCCTTCGAGCTGAGGACCGACTCGGCGCCCGGGGCCGCCGACGACGCCGTGGCGCCGTCCGCCACCGGGACGGAGGCCCCGCAGGGGGCGGTCACCGCCGGGGACGCGACGGACGACGCGACGCAGACCACGACGCAGGACGTGGCGGAGGACCCTGCCGAGTCCGCCCCGGGCAGTGTCGTCCCGGTGCTCGGCGCCGTCCTCGTGGGCGTCCTGCTGCTCGCCGTCGCGGTGTCCACCGCCGTCGTGCGGGCCCGCCGTCGGCAGGGCGCAGAGCCGGGGGAGGGGCGGTCGTGAGCGCCACGCTCGAGGAGGCCCGGCCGCAGGCTGCACCGCCGGAGCACCTCGTCCGCCGTCGGGTCCTCGTCACGCTGGGCGTCGTCCTCGGTGTCATGGCGCTGGTCGCCGGGGGACCGTGGGTCTACGCCACGTTCTTCGCACCGTCCACGCCCCCGCCCCTGACCCTGCCCGAGCAGGAGCCGCCGGTGGCGGCCCTGGTCGCCCCGGCCCCGGTGGACCTCGAGGGGACCTGGCAGGTGGACGACACCTCCGAGGCGGGGTACCGCCTGGGCGAGGTGCTCTCCGGCCAGCAGGTGACCGTGGTGGGCCGGACAGGGCAGGTGGACGGCACGGTCACGGTCGAGGACGGCGTCCTCACCGCGGCGGAGGTCGTCGTCGACGTCGCGTCCGTGACCACGGACGAGTCCGCCCGGGACGCCTACTTCCGCCGGGCCCTGGACACGAGCACCCACCCGACCGCCGTCTTCCGGCTGACCTCGCCGGTCGACGTGGGGGTCCTGGACGACGCCGACGGCGGCGTCCCGCTCGAGCTCCCCGGCGTTCTCGTGCTCCACGGGGTGGAGCGGCCGGTCACCGCCTCGCTCGTCGCACAGCGCTCCGGGTCGGGCCTGGAGGTGGCCGGCACGGTGCCGGTCGTCCTCGCCGACCACGACCTGACCCCGCCGGACCTCGCCTTCGTCACGGTCGAGCCGGAGGGGACGGTCGAGGTGCTCCTGCGCCTGACCCGCTGACGCGCCGCCGACTGCGCCTGGTGCGCACACGCACGCCGTGGTGAGATTTCGGTGTGCCGAAACCTTGGGTCACCGTTCTCGCGGTGGTCGTCGCGCTGGGCGTCGCCCTCGGCGGCTGCGCCGCACCCGCGACGACGGCGCCGCGCCCGGACGCCGCTGGCGCGACCGACGGCCGGCCGCACGTCGTGACGTCGTTCACCGTGCTCGCCGACATGGTGCGCCGGGTCGGCGGGGACGACGTCGTGGTCACCTCCGTGACGCGACCGGGCTCGGAGATCCACGGCTACGAGCCGACGCCGGACGACCTGCGGCGCGCGGTGGGGGCGGACCTCCTCCTGGTCAACGGTCTCGGGCTGGAGGACTGGGTGAGCCGCCTCGTGGAGCCGCTCGGACTGCCGACGGTCGTGCTCACCGACGGCATCGACCCGGTCCACGTGCCCGGCAGCGACGTGGTCAACCCGCACGCGTGGATGTCCCCCCGCGCGGGGCAGCACTACGTGCGACGCATCGCCGAGGAGCTCTCGGCGCTGGACCCGGCCGGGGCGGAGCGCTACGAGCGCCGGGCGCAGGCGTACGTCGCCGAGCTGGAGGCGGTGCACGTGGAGCTGGTCCGGCGGCTCGGGGCACTCCCGCCGGACCGGCGCCTCCTCGTCACGTGCGAGGGGGCGTTCTCCTACCTCGCCCGCGACGCCGGCCTGGAGGAGGCCTACCTCTGGCCGGTCAACGCGGAGCGCCAGGGCACCCCGCGCCAGGTGGCGTCGGTGATCCGGTCCGTCCGCGAGCGGGGCGTGCCGGCGGTCTTCTGCGAGTCCACCGTGCCGCCCACGGCGCAGCAGCAGGTCGCCGCGGAGACCGGCGCCCGCTTCGGCGGCGTCCTGCACGTGGACTCGCTGACCGGGCCCGACGGGCCTGCACCCACCTACCTGGACCTGCTGCGGCACGACGTGGACGTGATCGTCGCCGGACTGACGGGAGCCGACCGATGACCATCGGCAGCACGCCGAGCACCGCCCTGCGGGTCGCAGGACTGACCGTGCGCTACCGCGAGGTGGTCGCGCTCGAGGACGTGGGGCTCGAGGTCGCGCTGGGCGAGGCCTGCGGCCTCGTGGGCATGAACGGCTCGGGCAAGTCGACGCTCTTCCGGACCGTGGTCGGCCTCCAGCGGCCCGCGGCCGGCTCGGTGGAGGTGCTGGGCCGCGGGGTGGACCGGGCCCGCGCCGAGGGGCTGCTGGGGTACGTCCCGCAGCAGGACGACCTCGACCGGGACTTCCCCGTGGACGTCCGCGACGTCGTCCTCATGGGGCGGTACCACCGGATGGGCCCGACCCGGCACGCCCGGGTCGCCGACGAGCACGCCGCGGAGGTCGCGCTGGACCGCGTCGGGCTCGCCGATCTGGCCGGACGGCGCATCGGGCGCCTGTCCGGCGGTCAGCGGCAGCGGGTGCTCCTCGCCCGGGCGCTGGCCCAGGACGCGCAGGTGCTCCTGCTCGACGAGCCCTTCACGGGCCTGGACGTGACCTCCCAGGCGGCCGTCGAGGCGGTGCTGCGCGCGTTCGTCGCCGACGGCGGCAGCGTGCTCGTCTCGACGCACGACCTCACCTCCCTGCCCCAGCTCTGCTCACGCTCGGTGCTGCTGCACCGGCGGGTCCTCGCCGCCGGACCGACGCCCGAGGTGCTCACCCCCGCGAACCTGGCGCGGACCTTCGGGCTGGACGTGCCCGCGGGCGCGGCCGGGACCGGCGGTGCGCCGTGAGCGGTCTGACCTCCCTGGCGACCACGGCGGCCACCCGCGTGCCCGGCTGGGACCTGCTCGTCGAGCCCTGGCAGTTCGCGTTCATGCAGCGGGCGCTGCTCGTCACCGTCGTGGCGAGCGTCGTCTGCGCCCTCCTCAGCTGCTGGCTGGTGCTCATCGGGTGGTCGCTGATGGGTGACGCGGTCGCCCACGCGGTCCTGCCCGGCGTCGTGCTGGCGTACCTCGTGGGGGCGCCGTTCGCGATCGGTGCGTTCCTCTTCGGGGTCGGTGCCGTGGCCCTCATCGGCGGGGTCCGGGAGACCACCAGGCTCAAGGAGGACGCCGCGATCGGCGTCGTCTTCACCACGGTGTTCGCCGTCGGCGTCGTGCTGGTGTCGACGACGCCCAGCCAGGTCGACCTCTCGCACGTCCTGTTCGGCAACGTCCTCGGCGTCTCCGACGCGGACGTGGTGCAGGTGCTCGTGCTCGCGGCCGTCGCGTTCGCCGTTCTCGTGCTCCTGCGCCGCGACTTCACCCTGTACGCCTTCGACCGCGTGCACGGGCACGTCATCGGCCTGCCGGTGCGGCGCATCGGCGCCCTGCTGCTGGGGCTCCTGGCTGTGACGGTGGTCGTGGCGCTCCAGGCCGTGGGCGTCGTGCTCGCCGTCGCAATGCTCATCACGCCCGGCGCGACGGCGTTCCTCCTGACCGACCGCATCCAGCACATGCTCCTGGTGGCCCCGGCCGTGGCCGTGGTCGCGGCGGTTGCGGGGACGTGGGGCAGCTACGTCCTGGACGTCGGCAGCGCCGGCCTGGTCGTCGTCTGCCAGGGGCTGCTGTTCGCCGTGGCGTGGGTGGTGGCCCGCCGACGCGACCGACGTGCGGCAGGCCTGGCCCGACGGCGTCCGGCCGCCGCGACCCGGGCGGCGACGTGACACCGGAGCGGAGACCCCCGCTGTCCGCGACGCACGAGGACTACCTCAAGGTGGTCTGGAACGCCCAGGAGTGGGACCCGGCCCCGGTCTCGACGACCCGGCTCGCCCGGCGGCTCGGCGTCGGCGCCCCGACCGTCTCCGAGACCGTGCAGCTGCTGGCGGCGCGTGGCCTGCTGGAGCACGAGCCGTACCGCGGCGTCCGGCTGACGGCGGCCGGCCGGGCCGTGGCGGTCCGGATGGTCCGTCGGCACCGGCTGCTCGAGACGTGGCTCGTCGAGCACCTCGGGTACGGCTGGGACGAGGTCCACGCAGAGGCGGAGGTGCTCGAGCACGCCGTCTCCGACCGCTTCGTCGAGCGGGTCGACGCCGCCCTCGGGCACCCCGAGCAGGATCCGCACGGCGACCCGATCCCTTCGCCGGACGGCACGGTCCGGCGTCCGCTCGCGATCCGGCTCGTGGACCTGCAGGCGGGGGCCGAGGCCGTCGTGGTGCGCGTGTCCGACGCAGACCCCGCCGTCCTGCGGGAGTGCGCCGCCCACGGGCTGCGTCCCGGCGCGCAGGTCCCGCCGGACCGGCCCGTCAGTGACCGTGTGCGCGGTGCCGTGTGGGTCGCACCACCGGCCGAGGCCTGAGAGCGCGTCGCCGGCGCCGCGCCGTGGACGCCGCGGGCACGTCCCACGTTCCCGGGTTACGCTTCCGTAGGTTCCGCGCCGCCCTGGTGTCGGTCCCACCCGACCGATGCGGAGCACTGGATGGACACGACCATCGCCACGGGCAGCGAAGCCCGCACGCCGACGGGCGAGCGCGCCCCGGGGAAGCCGCGGGAGCGGGCCGCCCGGACGCGGCAGGCGAGCGACTTCACCGACCTGGCGCGCACCGTGCAGGAGGCCGGCCTCATGCGCCGGCGGCACGGCTACTACTGGACGCGCTTCGCGGTCCTCACCCTCCTGCTCGCCGGCCTGGGCGCGGCGTTCGTGCTCATCGGGGCGTCCTGGTGGCAGCTGCTCGTCGCGGCGGCCCTCGCCCTGGTCCTGGGTCAGGTGATGTTCCTCGGCCACGACGCCGCGCACCGGCAGATCTTCGCCTCCGGGCGGTGGAACGACTGGGCCAGCCTGGTCATCGCCAACCTCTACGCCGGGATGAGCTACGGCTGGTGGCAGCACAAGCACAGCCGCCACCACGCCAAGCCCAACCAGGTCGGGGCCGACCCCGACATCGCCACGGGCGTCCTGGTCTTCACCACGGAGGACGTGCCGAAGGCCCGGACCGGGCTGCGCGGCTGGTTCGCGCAGCGCCAGGGGTGGTTCTTCTTCCCCCTGCTGCTGCTGGAGGGTCTCAACCTGCACGTGTCCGGCGTGAAGACCATCTTCGGCCGGGGCGAGGTCAAGCGCCGTCCCGTCGAGATCGCGTTCGTGACGCTGCGGATCGGCGGGTACCTCGCGGTGGTGTTCTGGCTCCTGCCGGTGGGCATGGCGTTCGCGTTCCTCGGCGTCCAGCTCGGGCTCTTCGGCCTGTACATGGGCGCGGTGTTCGCCCCGAACCACAAGGGCATGCCGATCGTCCCCAAGGACTCGCGCATCGACTTCCTGCGCCGTCAGGTGCTCATGAGCCGCAACATCCGCGGCGGCCGGCTCACCGACTGGTTCATGGGTGGCCTGAACTACCAGGTCGAGCACCACCTGTTCCCGAGCATGGCGCGACCGCACCTGCGTCGGGTCCAGCCGATCGTCCGGGAGTTCTGCGCGAGCCGTGGCATCCGCTACACCGAGACGTCGCTCCTGCAGTCCTACGGCATCGTGGTGCGGTACCTCAACCAGGTCGGGCTGGCCGCGCGGGACCCGTTCCAGTGCCCGCTGACGCTGCAGTACCGCTCCGCCCGCTGACCCCCCTCGTCGGTCGCCGGCAGTGAGCGCCGGCGAGGTGCCGGTCGGCGACCGGCGGTGACGTGCCGGTCAGCGCCGGCGGCGGGTCCCGAGCACGGTGCGGGTGATCTCGCGGCCGAGCGTGGTGCCGACCGACCGCAGGAAGGCGTCGAGCGGGTCCCCGCCCGTGGTTCGGCGGCCCCGCCCGCCACCGGTGCCGGGCGTGCGCATCCCCCTCTCGATCTCCTCGAGCTCGCGACGGCGCCGCCCTTCCTCCTCCCGCCGGCCCCGCTCCGCCGCGGCGGCCGCGCGCGCGGCGAGGAGCTCGTGGGCCGACTCGCGGTCCACCGCGGCGGCGTACCGCGCCTGCAGCGGTGAGGCGGCCACCAGGTCGGTGAGGACCGCGGGCGCGGCCGGCTCCATGGACGACTGCGGCGCGCGGAGCCGGGTCCACGCCACCGGCGTGGGTGCGCCCCGCTCCGACAGGACGGTGACGACCGCCTCCCCGGTGCCGAGGGACGTCAGGAGCTCCTCGAGGTCGTACCCGGACCGCGGATAGGTCCGCACCGTCGCGCGCAGCGCGGCGGCGTCGTCGGGGGTGTGCGCCCGCAGGGCGTGCTGCACCCGGCCGCCCAGCTGGGCCAGCACGTCGGC
>JACIXM010000242.1 GCA_014360395.1 Actinotalea sp. | reverse complement strand
GATCGTCACGGACCGCGACCTCGTGGTGCGGGTCCTCGCCGTGGGCGGCAGCCCGGAGGACCCCGTCCGCCAGGCCTGCAGCAGCAACCTGGTCACGGTCACGCCCGACCTCACCCTCGCGGAGGCCGGCCAGGTCATGCGCGAGCACGACGTCCGGCGCCTGCCCGTCACGGTGGGCGACGAGCTCGTCGGCATCGTCTCGATCGGTGACCTGGCGATCGAGAAGGACCCGCACTCGACGCTGGCGGACATCTCCGCCGCGCGGCCCAACTCCTGAGGCGGCTCGCGCGGGCCGTCGCACGCTCCCGGCGCGCGACGGCCCGCGGTTCACCCGGTGAGGACGACGACAGCCACCACCACGAGCAGGACCAGCACCCCGACGGCGGCGAGCAGCGGCCCGCGCGACCGGCGCGGCTCGGGCTCCGGCGGCAGCTCGGAGTGGACGGGGGCGTCGAAGTCGACGCCGCTGACCTGCTGCCCCGCGGCGCGGTACGCCTCCAGGTCCCGGGCCGAGGACGTGAACGCCCACCGCCCGCCGTCCCAGTAGCGGTAGCGGTTCGCCTCCAGGTCCGCGTGCCAGCCGGTCGGGCGCTGCGACTCCGTCATGCCCTTCAGTGTGCTCCCCGCGCGCCCGTGCTCGGTGGCGGCACGCGCGGCGACGCCGCGGGGAGGTGACGCCCCGCGATGATCACCTCCATGGGCCGCAGGTGGGCGTCGAGCACCACGACGTCGGCCCGGGCTCCTGGCACCAGGACGCCGCGGTCCGTGAGCCCGAGGACGGCGGCGGGGACGGCCGAGGCCATGTGCACGGCATCGGCCAGGGCCACGCCGCCGGCGACCGTGGTCCGCACGACGTCGAGGAGGTGCGCCGTGCCGCCGGCGATCGTGCCGCCCCGAGCCAGCCGGGCGACGCCCTCGGCGACGACGACGTCCAGCGAGCCCAGACGGAAGCTGCCGTCGGGCATGCCCGCTGCGGCCATCGCGTCGGTCACCAGCGCGACACCGTCCCGACCCACCAGCGCCACGACCTCCCGCACGACGGCCGGGTCCACGTGCGTCCCGTCGCCGACCAGCTCGAGCACCGCCCCGCCCTCGCGGGCCGCGACGAGGAACTCCCCCACCGGGCCGGGATCCCGGTGGGTCCACGGGCGCATCCCGTTGAACAGGTGGGTGACGGTCGGGCGCCGGCCGCCGGCGCGGGGGTCGCCGAGCAGCCGCCGCGAGACCGCGAGCGCCCGGGCCGCCGTGGCGGGGTCGGCGTCCGTGTGGCCCCACGAGAGCAGCGCGCCGCCGGCGACCAGCCGCGCCGCGACGCCGTCGTCGTCGAGCACGCCCGCCCCTTCCGGGGCGAGCGTCATCGTGCGGACATGACCGCGGCCGGCGCGGAGGAGCTCGGCCGTCAGCGCCGGATCCGGCGGCACGACGAGCGCCGGGTCCTGAGCTCCGCACCGGGCGACGGACAGGAAGGGGCCCTCGAGGTGGATGCCCGCGATCTCGTCGGCCTCCGCGAGGTCGGCCAGGAGACGTACCTGCCGCAGCAGCGCCTCCGGCGCGGCGGTGACGAGAGAGGCGACCATCGTCGTCGTCCCGTGCCGGCGGTGCTCGTGGACGGCGGCCATCGCCTCGTCCGCGTCCACGGCATCGGGGAACGACGCGCCCCCACCGCCGTGGCAGTGCAGGTCGACGAGCCCGGGGAGGACGAAGCCGCCGTCGGGCGCGCGCAGGAAGGCGGCATCACGGAAGGCCTCGGGCAGGGCGTCCGCCGCCCCTACCCAGGCGATCCGGGGGCCGTCGACGACGACGGCGCCGTCGCCCAGCACACCACCGGGCAGGACGACCTGGCCGGTGATCACGCTCGACGCCATGTCGTCCCTCCCGTGGTCCAGGCGCAGGCGGACGCTACCCCTGGACGGCTCGAGCCGGCCCCTCCTCGTCGAGGGCGAGGAAGGTCCGCAGCACCGAGACGAACGCCTCGGGCTGCTCCGAGTGCACCCAGTGCCCAGCACCCTTGACCGTGACGAGGGTGGCCCGCGGGAACAGCGCGCGCATCGCCGGCCCGTGCTCCGGCCGGACGTAGTCGGACCGCTCCCCGGCCACCCACAGCACCGGGTGGTCGAACGTGGCGTCGCCGACGTCCGGGAAGCCGCCGATCGTCGCCAGCTCGCGGCGCAGCAGGTCCAGGTTGGCCTGCCAGCGGAAGGCGTCGCCGTCGGCGCGCAGGTTCTGCAGCAGGAAGCCGCGCACGCGCTCGTCGCGCACCCGCTCGGCGAGCTGGGCGTCCGCGTCGGCGCGGCGCCGCACCGTCGACAGGTCGATCGCCGCGAGGCTGTCCAGCAGGTGCTCGAACTCGCCGAGGGACCCCCCGGACGCCGGCGCGATGTCCGAGACGACCAGCCGGTCCACGAGCTCCGGGTGCCGCAGGGCGAGCATCATCGCGACCTTGCCCCCCATGGAGTGGCCGACGACGTGCACCGGACCGTCCGCGGCGAACCCGTCCGCCAGGTGCCCGGCGACGAGGTCCGCGATCTCGGCGTAGTCGAAGCCCTCGGTCCACGCGGACCGGCCGTGGTTGGGCAGGTCCACGAGCAGGGACCGCGCCTCCGGCTGCAGCGCCTTGGCGATCTGGGTGAAGTTGCGCCCCTGGCCGAACAGGCCGTGCAGGAAGACGACGGGCGCCCCGGCGTCCCCGACCTCGCTCGCGCTGATGGTGGTGCTCACGTCACCGAGCCTAGGGGCGCGCGCTCACCCCCGCGGCGCGTACATGATCACCGCGACGCCGACCAGGCAGATGACCGCGCCCGTCAGGTCCCACCGGTCCGGCCGGAAGCGGTCGATGACGACGCCCCACGCCAGCGAGCCCGCGACGAAGACCCCTCCGTACGCCGCGAGGATGCGCCCGAAGTGCGGGTCCGGCTGCAGCGTCGCCGCGAACCCGTACAGGCCGAGGGCGATGACGCCGGCCCCCACCCACAGGAGCCCGCGGTGCTCGCGGACCCCCTGCCAGACCAGCCATGCGCCGCCGATCTCCGCGAGGGCCGCGGCGGCGAACAGGAGGAGGGAGCGCAGGATCATGGTCGCCAGTGTGCCGGGCGCCCCGTCCTGGGACGACGGCGACGACGACCCGGCGGGCCGCGCCTCAGCCCCGCGGTTCCTCGGTGGCCGCCCCGGCCGCTGCCCAGGGCATCGACTCGAGCTCCTCGAGCGACCAGGTCGCGGTCCCGCCGTCCGGCGTCGTCGCCGTGACCGCCCCACGTGCCGTGGCGACGTCGGCCTCCAGCTCGGCGCGGTGCGAGCCGTCGGTCCAGGTGAGCCGCACCACCGAGCCGTCGACCACGTGGGTGGCCGCGCCGGCGAAGGCGGGGTGCTGCGCGCGCAGCCGCAGCGCGGCGAGCTGACGGCGCACGACGGGCCGCTCGAGATCCGCCGCGATCTCCCGGGCGGTGTAGTGGTGCCGGTTGATGTCGCGGCCCACACCCGTGCGCTCCAGCAGCTCCATGTCGTTGCGGCCGGCCAGCAGTCCCACGTAGTACACCTGCGGGATCCCGGGCACGAAGAGCTGGACCAGGCGCGCCAGCAGGTAGCGGTCGTCGTCGGCGCCGAGCGCGTCGAAGAACGTGCAGTTCACCTGGTAGAGGTCCAGGTTCGACGCGGCTCCGCCCGTCGCGCGCCGGCTCTCGCCGCCGCTCTGCTCGTGGATCCACTCCACGAGGCGGTCGATCTGGGGGTCCTCGAGCAACCCGGGCTCGCCCGCGGGCCCGGTGCCGGCATCGATGATGCCGATGCCGTCGTGCGTGTCCAGCACCGTGACCGCGTTGGTGGGGCGGACGTCCAGCCACCGGCCCAGCGGCGCGGGGTCGGCCGCCGCGAAGGCGTGGAGCAGCAGGGGCGGCAAGGCGAAGTCGTAGACGAGGTCGACGGTGCGGGCGATCCGCACCTGCTGCTCGTAGTGGGCGTGGATCTCCAGCAGCACCCGGGCGCCGTGGGCGTGCGCGTGCTCCCGGACACGCTGCACCACCGCGGTCGCCTCCGGCAGCATGAAGCAGCTCGTGCCGGGCACCTTGGCGACGTAGCCGACCGCGTCCAGCCGGTGCAGCGTCACGCCGGACGACGTCTGCCGGTCCATCACCCCGGTGAGGTACTCCCATGCCAGCGGGCTGCGGATGTCCAGGTCCACCTGCTGCGGGGTGAACGTCGTCCACACCAGCCGCCGCTCCCCACCGAGGGTCATCGCGGTGAAGGGCAGGCCGGGCCGGGGCCGGTAGATCGCCGCGAGGTCCGCCTCGCTCACGCCCTCTCCGAACACCGTCCCGAGGGTCAGGAACATCTCCGCCCACGGCGAAGCGCGGCCGTTCCGGACGACGTCCTGGAACGCGGCCGACTCGCTGGAGACGTGGTTGACGATGACGTCGGCCATCACCGCGTGGGACGACGCCACCTCCGCGACGTCCGCCCACGTGCCCAGGCGCGGGTCGACCTCCGCGTGGTCGACGGGGTCGAACCCGGCGTCGGCGCCGTCGAACGGGGTGAAGAACGGCAGCACGTGCACACCGGCGAACGCGCCCGCCAGCGGGCCGCGCAGGAGGTCCGTCAGACCCCGGATCGAGCCACCGAACCGGTCGGCGTACGCGATGAGCTGGGGGCCGCCCGTGGCGGCCCTCGTGGTGTCCATGCCGTCCCTCCAGACCGTGGGCGGGTGCCGTCCCGATCATCCTGGCCCGGCGCGGCCGGGGACGGAAGGCACACCCTGCGGCGCGCGGGGACCGGCGGGGCGGACCGACGCGGCCGCCGCGTCTCAGCGCACGACGGCGGGCGCGCCGCCGGTGAGACGAAGGAGCTCGGGGTACGACGTCGGGAACATGGTCAGGTGGTCACCGCCGCCGGCCCAGACGACCTCGTGCGCGTCGAGCTCGACGTCGACGAGGGCACGCAGGCGTCGCGGGTGGCCGAGCGGGGCGACGCCCCCGACCTCCTGGCCGGTGTGCTCGAGCACGAACTCCGGCGATGCGCGGCGCAGACGGCCGCCGACGATCCCGGACACCAGGTCGGTGTCGACCCGCGCTGCCCCGCTCGCGACGACGAGGAGCGGGGCGTCGTCGACCCGGAACACGAGGCTGTTCGCGATCGCTGCCACGTCGCAGCCGAGGGCCACCGCCGCGGCGGCCGCGGTCGGGACCGACGCGTCGAACCGGACCGGCTCCCCGCTGGCGCCCGCGGCGCGCAGCGCAGCGCGCACGGCGGCAGCGGCGGGCGTGAGCACGCGCCGATCATACGAACGGGCCGTGGTCGCGCCACCAGCCCGCGCCATCAGCGACGACGACGCAGCACGGCCACGAGCACGGTGAGGATCGCCAACGCCCCGACCGCCTGCCCACCGAGGACGATGCGCTGGACGTCCAGCGCCGGCCGCCAGGTCACCACCGGCCCCTCCACGACGTACACCCCGAGGGGCCGGACCTGCACAGCCAGCCCTCCGCCGGAGCCGGACGCCTCCCCGGCCCCGTCACCCTGGCTCTCCGCGCCGTGCGGGGTGGGCCCCTGGCCGCCACCCCCACCGCTCAAGCCGGTCACGCGGGCCACCGGGACGAGGGTCACCCCGTCCTGGACGATCGGCTCACCGAAGGCCTTGCGAGGGGTGAGGAGGTCGGCGACGGCAGAGGGATCGAAGGTCTTCATCCGACGATCGTCCACCCGACCGGGGACGGCCGGGAGACGAATGGCCGACGAGCCTCTGCGCCGGCTCCGGGCGGACGATCGGCCCAGCCCTCGCGGTCCGGCGGCCGATAGCGTCGAGGACCGTGAACGCGGGCGAGGACAGGCACGCCGAGCGGAACGCCGCCGTCTGGGACGGCCTCGCTCCCTCCTACGTCGAGGACGCGGAGCGGCAGTGGGCGGCAGCGGAACCGACGTGGGGCGTGTGGAGCACGCCGGAGTCGGTGTGCGGGATGCTCCCGGCGGCCCTTGCCGGCGCGGACGTCATCGAACTGGGCTGCGGCACCGCGTACGCGTCGGCGTGGTGCGCCCGCCGCGGTGCCCGCGTCGTCGGCGTCGACGTGTCCACGCAGCAGCTCGCCACGGCCCGGCGCCTCCAGGCCGAGCACGACCTGCCGTTCGAGCTGCACCACGGCGACGCCGAGGCCGTGCCCTACCCCGACGCCGCCTTCGACCTCGTCCTGTCCGAGTACGGCGCCAGCATCTGGTGCGACCCGTTCGCCTGGATCCCCGAGGCGGCGCGCCTGCTGCGACCCGGCGGACGCCTGCACTTCCTCGTGGGGTCCCCGCTGCTCATGCTGTGCTCGGGCGACGACGGCGACGCACCCGTCGACGATCGCCTGGTCCGGCCCCAGTTCGGGATGCACCGGTTCGAGTGGGCCGACGACGGCTCCGTCGAGTTCCACCTGCCGCACGGGGAGATGATCGCGCTGCTGCGGCGGTCCGGCTTCGAGGTCGAGGCGCTCGTCGAGCTGCAGGCGCCGGCCGAGGCCCCGGTGGCGCCGTCGTTCGTCCCGACCGCGTGGGCGCACCGCTGGCCGAGCGAGGAGGTCTGGCGCGCCGTGCGCCGCTGATCCGCCGACCGCGTCGGCCCACCCGGGTCCGCTACTCCCGACCCTCCTCCAGCGGGATGAGCATGGTCCGGAAGGGGCCCGGGGCCCGGTGCAGCTGCCAGATGCGCTCGGCGACGTCGTCGATGCCGTTCGCGAGCTGGAGCTTGGGGATCGCGCCGGGGATGACGAGCTGGGCGACCCGGATCCCCTCCTCCGCGAGCGCGTCGTGGAGCATCTCGCCGTAGGCGCTCTCGGCCGGGAACGCCACCGACGTGCCGGCGAACCCGGCGCGGGCCTTGACGGACGTCCCACCGTTGACCAGCACGATGCTGCCCTGACCCGCCGCCCGCATCCCCGGCAGGACGGCCCGCACGGCGTGGACGAGCCCCAGCGCGGAGAACCGCAGGGCCTCCAGCGCCACCTCCGGCGTCAGGTCCAGCACCGGCTTGAGGTACTCACGGGACGGGAGCGGGCTGTACTGGAGCACGGAGATCGGGCCGAGGTCCTCCGCGGCCCGCGCGAGCGCGTCCTCGAGCGCGGCGGGGTCCAGGACGTCGGCCGCGTACCCGCGCGCCACCAGGCCGGCCTCCCCCAGCTCCGCGGCCAGCCCGTCGAGCTTGGCCTGGTCCCGCGAGACGAGGGCGATCGAGAAGCGCTCCGCGCCGAACCGGCGCGCGACGGCCGCGCCGAGCCCGGGTCCCGCACCGATGATCGCGATCGTGGCCATGGCCGTCCCTTCGAGCAGGAGTGACGTCCTCGACCCTAGCGAGCGGGCGACCGCCACGTGCCGTTCCGGGACCCGCCGTCGTCCCCGCCGAGGACGCCGCGACGGGGCGCACCAGGTGGTGCGCGGCCCCTCAGAAGATCACGACCGACGCGGGCCATGTAAAATCCGCGCAGACGGGCCGATGGAGTGCCCCGCCTCAGGAGGTTGCGGCCGGTTGACCCAGTTCCCCTGGCTGACCAGCTACCCCGCCGCCACCCGGCCCGACCTCGGTCAGGTCCCGGAGCGCACCCTCCCGGAGCTGCTGCGGGGGTCGGCAGCCCAGTACGGCGACACGATCGCCTTCACGCAGGTCATGCCCAACGGCATGAACGGCTCCCTCCGGTACGACGAGGTCGACCGGCTCAGCGACGAGTTCGCCGTCTACCTGCGGGAGGTCGTCGGCCTCCGTGCCGGGGACCGTGTCGCGGTGCAGATGCCCAACTGCCTCAGCTACCCGGTCGTCGCCTTCGGCGTGCTCAAGGCGGGCTGCGTGCTGGTGAACACCAACCCGCTGTACACCCGGCCGGAGATGGTCCACCAGTTCGCCGACGCCGGTGCCCGGGCCCTGGTCATCAGCGACATCTTCGCCGACCGGCTGCCGGACGTGCTGCCCAGCACGTCGGTCGAGACCGTCGTCACCGTACCGATCTCGGCCTTCTTCCCCCGCGTGATCGCGGGCATCATCCGCGCCACGCAGAAGTACTGGCAGCGCTCGCTCCCTGCGATCACCGTGGACCACACCCCGCTGCGGGCGGCGCTGGCCGAGGGACGCGAGCGCCGCCCGAGCGCCGACCTGTCCGCCTACCTGGCCGACGTCGGCCCGGAGTCGGTCGCGGCCCTGCAGTACACCGGTGGCACCACCGGGGTCTCGAAGGGCGCGATGCTGTCGCACGGCAACCTCGTGACCAACACCCGGCAGATGCTCGAGATGCTCGGGGACCACGTCCGGCCCGGCAAGGAGACGGTGCTCACCGCCCTGCCGCTCTACCACATCTTCGCGTTCACGGTGAACCTGCTCGGCTTCCACACCATGGGTGGGCGCAACCTCCTCATCCCGACGCCCCGCCCCCCGAGCAACCTCAAGCGCGCCTTCGAGAACTACCGGATCACCTGGCTGACCGGCGTGAACACGCTGTTCAACGCGCTCCTCAACGAACGGTGGTTCGTCGAGCACCCGCCCCGGCACCTCGTGGCGTCCGCGGCCGGCGGGATGGCCCTGCACGCCTCGGTGGCGGAACGCTGGCGGGAGGTGACGGGCACCCCGATCGTCGAGGGATACGGCCTGACCGAGTCCTCACCGGTGCTGACGTTCAACCCCCTGGGCAGCACCATCAAGGACGGGACGATCGGCATACCGGTCCCCTCCACCGAGGTGCGGTGCGTCGCCGACGACGGCGCCCCGCTCGGCCCGGGCGAGGCCGGCGAGCTCGTGGCCCGCGGCCCGCAGATCATGCTCGGGTACTGGCAGCGCCCGGAGGAGACGGCCGCGACCGTCCGGGGCGGATGGTTGTACACCGGCGACGTCGCGGAGATGGATGCCGACGGCTTCTTCCGCATCGTCGACCGCAAGAAGGACGTCGTGAACGTCAGCGGGTTCAACGTCTACCCCACCGAGGTGGAGGCCTGCCTGACCGCCATGCCAGGGATCCGGGAGGCCGGGGTCATCGGTGCACCCGACGAGAGGACCGGCGAGTCCGTCCGCGCCTACGTCGTCGCCGAGGACCCCCGCCCGACCGAGGCGGAGGTCATCGCGCACTGCCGCGCGAACCTCGCCGCCTACAAGGTGCCCCGCAGCGTGGAGTTCCTGGACGAGCTGCCCCTGAGCAACGTCGGCAAGATCCTGCGCCGGGAGCTCCGCGACGACCCACCGGTCACCGCCGGGTCGAGCGCCCACGCCACCTCCGACACGAAGGCGGAGCGGTCATGACCGGCACCGTGCCGCTCGCGGTCCTCGGCATCACC
This sequence comes from Actinotalea sp., assembly GCA_014360395.1. GTDB lineage: Bacteria > Actinomycetota > Actinomycetes > Actinomycetales > Cellulomonadaceae > Actinotalea. The sequence continues at coordinate 8,062 of JACIXM010000242.1, read as the reverse complement.
GGACCGCCGCCGGACCACCAGGTCGTCACCGAGTTCGAGCAGGTGATGCTCGTCGCCCTCGTCTTCGTGATCATGTTCGGCCTCGGCGCAGGCCTCACCCCGCGGGACTTCCTCTCCGCGCTCCGGCGCCCGCAGGGGCTCCTCATCGGGTGGGTGACCCAGTTCGGCATCATGCCGTTCCTGGCGTTCGTCCTCGTGCTCGTGTTCCTCCTGCCGCTGCCGGAGGAGTACGCGATCCCCGTGGCCATCGGGGCCCTGCTCATGGGAGCGGTGCCCGCCGGGACGACGTCGAACATCTTCACGTACTTCTCCAAGGGGAACCTGGCCCTCAGCGTCATGATGACGACCAACTCGACGCTGTGGGCCCTGCTCATGACGCCGCTGGCGCTGGTGCTCTACGGCAGCCGTTTCCTGCCGGCCGACTCCGACCTGCAGATCCCGACCCAGAACATCGTCGTGACCCTGGTCGTGCTCCTGGTCCCCGTCGTCATCGGCATGCTGATCCGCCGCTACAACGCCAACGTCGGTGCGGTGCTGGAGCTCATGGGCGGGCTGGTCGGCGTCTTCTTCATCGTCTTCCTGCTCGTGACCTGGGTGCCGCGGAACTGGCGGCTCCTGGTCATCACCCCGATCCAGGTGTACGCGGTCGCGGTCCTGCTGGGACTGCTCGGCATCACCGTCGCGTTCCTCATCTCCAAGGCGATCCGCCTGCACCCGGCGAACGCCCGCACGGTCGCCCTGGAGACCGGTATCCAGAACGGGCCGCTCGCGATCGCGATCGTGCTGCTGACCTTCGCCGACAGCGAGGCGCTCGGCATCCTGCTGCTGGTCCCGGCGCTGTACTCGCTGTTCATCGTGCTCATCGCCACCGCCGTGACCCTGCGGTTCCGGCGGGCCAACGTCGCCGAGGAGCAGAAGATCCCCAGCCTCCTCTGAGGCCCGGCCCCCCGTCCCTCAGGAGGCTGCGGCCTCGCCCTCCAGCACGCGCACGTCGACGCCGACGACGGCGCGGACGATCGCCTCGATCGCGAACGCCGACGCCCGGGCGAGGTCGACGGCGTCCGGCGCCAGCAGCCACTGGACCTGCAGCCCGTCCATGACGGCGAGGACGGCCGCCGCGCCGTCGTCGATCGTCGCCGGCTCGGTCACGCCGTGCTCGGCGCACACGACGCGGAAGGCGTCGGCGAGCTCGCGGCGCAGCGTGACGTAGCGCTCCTGGAAGTACAGCTGGCCGGGGTGCCCCTCGGTCGTGGCCTCGGCCGAGAGCACGGTGAACGCCTGGACGATCCCGGCGCGCTGAGCGTTCCGCACCGCCGTCCGCACGAGGTGGCGGAACAGCCCGATGCCGTCGGGGATGTGCTGACCCTCGAGCTCCGCGACGTCCATCCGGTCCTGGTGGGCGAGGACGTCGAGCAGGAGCTGGTGCTTGGAGCCGAAGTGGTGCAGCACGCCGGCGTGGGTCATGCCGACCCGGTCGGCGATCTCGTGGAGGCTGCCGCTGGCGTAGCCGCGCTTGCCGAAGACCTCGACGGCGGCGTCGAGGATGTCGCGGCGTCGCGCGAGCGTCGCGGGCCGTGACCCGACCGGGCGGCGTGCCACCTCGGCTCTCCCCTCCTCGGAAGGCAACCACGGTCGGGGCCCGACCGGCGTCCACAGAGTAGCGCCTCTTGACAATACTTACTGACTTGTCGGTAAGTTCACGCCGCACCCTCATCGTGGAGAGCGCCCCAGGGGTTCGCGGCCGCACGGCAGCCCCGCACATCGAAGGAGAAGCAATGAGGCCTAGGGCCTCCCTCGTCACCCTGAGCGTCGCGGCAGCGCTCGTGCTCAGCGCCTGCTCGTCGGGGCAGAGCGGGTCATCCGACACCGACGCCGCCGCCGCCGCACCGGGCGCCGCCCTGACGATCGCCAAGCCGGACGGCGCGATCACCACCGAGTCCCACAACCCGTACCTGGGGGACTCGTCCGCCTCGAAGTACGGCTACGCCAAGGTGATCTTCGAGCCGCTCGCGCTGGTGAACCCCACGGGCGACCTCGGCACCACCCCGTGGCTGGCGGAGTCGGTGGAGTGGAACGACGACTACACCGAGCTCACGGTGGTGCCGCGCAGCGGCGTGACCTGGAGCGACGGCACCGAGTTCACCGGCGACGACATCGTCTACACCTTCGACCAGTACCTCGACGGCCGGCTGACCGACACCGCGGGCCTGAAGTACGAGGGGGCGACCGTCGACGGCGACGCCATCACGCTGCGCTTCGGCGACTCGAAGTTCACCGCCCAGGCGCGCGTGCTGCACACCCCGATCGTGCCGAAGCACATCTGGGAGACCCTCGACGAGCCCAACACCGACCCGCTCACCGAGGACGGGCTGGTCGTCGGCACGGGCCCGTACGTGCTCGACAGCTGGTCCACCGAGTCGGTCACGCTCACCGCGAACCCCGACTACTGGGCCGGCGAGCTGGCGGTCCCGACGCTGCACTACGTCTCCTACGGCGACAACGCGGCCCTGACGACCGCCCTCGTCTCCGGGGAGGCCGACTGGGCACAGGCGTTCATCCCGCAGATCGAGGCCAGCTACCTGGCCGCCGACGACGACAACCGCTTCCTGGTCTCCCCCACCACGGGCGCCGGCACGCTGTTCATGAACCTGCAGACCAAGCCGTTCGACGACGTCGCCCTGCGCCAGGCGCTCGCGTGGACGATCGACCGCGACGCCTACGTCGACATCGCCCGTGAGGGCGCGAGCGAGGCCGTGTGGAGCGTCACCGGTCTCGGCAGCGTGCTCGAGAGCGAGATCGCGCCCGAGTACCAGGGCGAGAGCTACTCGGTCGACGTCGACAAGGCACGGCAGATCCTCACCCACGCCGGCTACACCTGGCAGGACGAGGCCCTCGTCGACCCCGACGGCGAGCGGGTCTCCTTCTCGATCTCCGTCCCCGCCGGGTGGAGCGACTGGAACACCCAGCAGGCGCTCATCGCCGAGGAGCTCGGCTCCGCGCTGGGCATCGAGGTCCGCGTCGACCAGCCGGACTGGGGGGGCTGGGACGCCGCGCGCCAGGAGGGCACCTTCCAGGCGATCATCCACTGGCTCGAGGACACGGGGAACGCCTACGGCCTGTACACCTCGACGATGGACCCGCGCTGGATCGTCGACGACCGGGCGCAGTTCAACTTCGGCCGCTTCGAGGACCCGGCGGTCACCGACGCGCTGAACACCTACGCGACCGCGTCGTCCGACGACGAGCGGACCGCCGCCTCGGCCGTCCTGCAGCAGGCCTTCGCGGAGCAGGTGCCCGCCATCCCGCTCGGCGCGCACCCGCTGCTCGGTGAGTACAACACCCGCAACTACGTCGGGTGGCCGACGGAGGAGGACCAGTACGCCTCCGCCGACCCGACGCAGCCGGGGATCGTCCAGATCCTGGTGAACCTCGAGCCCGTCGAGTAACCCGTCCGCGGCGGGGCGGGTGCCGCGCGCGCCCGCCCCGCCGTCGTCGACGACCCACGAAAGCGAGACCGCAACGATGCGCGATGCGCTGCTGACCGTCCGCGACTTCTCCGTCACGTACGACGTCGATCCCCCCGTCGAGGCGGTGAAGGACGTCACCCTCGAGCTGCGTCGCGGCGAGATCCTCGGGCTCGCCGGCGAGAGCGGCTGCGGCAAGACCACGCTGGCCTACGGGCTCCAGCGGCTGCTCAAGGCGCCCGCCGTCATCACGGGCGGGTCCGTCGTGTTCCACGACCGTTCGGGCGAGGACGTCGATGTCGCCCGCCTCGACGCCGAGCAGATGCGCCGGTTCCGGTGGGACAAGATCTCGATGGTCTTCCAGGGCGCGATGAACGCGCTCAACCCCGTGGCGCCCATCGGGGCGCAGCTGGAGGACGTCTTCGAGGTCCACCGGCCCGGGATGTCGCGGGCCGAGCGCCGGGAGGCCGCCGCCGAGCTGCTCGACATCGTCAAGGTGGGCCGGCAGCGTCTGCGCTCCTTCCCGCACGAGCTGTCCGGCGGCATGCGGCAGCGCGTCATGATCGCCATGGCGCTCGCCCTGCGTCCGCAGCTCATGGTCATGGACGAGCCGACGACGGCGCTCGACGTCCTCGTGCAGCGCGAGATCCTGCGGCAGATCTCCCAGCTGCGCCACGAGTTCGGCTTCACGGTCGTCTTCATCACCCACGACCTGCCGCTGCTGCTGGAGATCAGCGACCGCATCGCGATCATGCGCGCCGGCGAGATCGTCGAGCTCGACACCGCCGAGCGGATCTGGACAAACCCCCAGGACGAGTACACGAAGACGTTGCTGTCGTCCTTCCCCCGCCTGACCGGAGACAGAGGAGTGGTCGTCCGATGACGGTCCTGGAGTTCGACCGCGTCACGAAGACGTACTCGGTGCGCGGCGCGGGCCAGATCAAGGCCCTCGACGACGTGACCTTCACCCTGCGGTCCGGGCAGACGATCGGGCTGGTGGGCCAGTCCGGCAGCGGCAAGTCGACGATCGCGAGGATCCTCACCCAGCTCGAGACGCCGACGAGCGGTCAGGTCCGCCTCGACGGGCAACCCATCCCGCGCCACGGCGCCGGGCTGCGGGCCTACCGCCAGCAGCTGCGCATGGTCTTCCAGGACCCGTTCGCGTCGCTCAACCCGTACCACTCCATCCGCTACCACCTCGAGCGCCCGCTGCGCCTCGACGCAGTGGTGCCCAAGGCCGGGCTGGACGACGAGGTCCGCCGGCTCCTGGAGCGGGTCCGCCTGGAGCCCGACGCGGTCATCGACCGCCGCCCGCACGAGCTGTCCGGCGGGCAGCGTCAGCGCGTCGCGATCGCCCGCGCGCTGGCCTCCCGGCCCCGCCTCCTCGTCGCCGACGAGCCGGTCTCCATGCTCGACGTCTCCATCCGCCTCGGCGTGCTCAACCTGCTCGCCGACCTCGGGCGCGAGGAGGGTCTCGGCGTCCTCTACATCACCCACGACCTGGCGACCGCCCGGCACTTCAGCGACGAGATCATCGTGCTCAACCAGGGCCGGATCGTGGAGAGCGGCCCCGCCGACGACGTCATCCTGCGACCGCAGGACCCGTACACCCGCCAGCTGCGTGCGGCGTCCCCCGACCCCGAGAAGCACTTCGCGTCGGCCTCCGGCGCGCACGGAGGTGCCCTGTGACCGCCGTCCAGCCCCAGCCCCCCGTCCAGGACGGCGTCGAGGTCGGCACCACGGCGACCACGGCCGTGAAGGGCCACTCCCGGGTCCCGTGGCGGTTCCTCACCGGCCGCGCCGCGTTCTACCTGTTCACGCTGTGGGCCGCCATCACCATCAACTTCTTCCTGCCCCGCATGATGAAGGGCGACGCGGTCGACCAGTACCTGTCCCGCAACCGCAACGTCAGCCCGGAGGCCGCCGACGCGCTGCGCGCGCTGCTGGGCCTGGACACCGACAAGTCCCTGCTGCAGCAGTACGTCGACTACTGGGCCCTGCTCCTGCGCGGGGACCTCGGGGTCTCGCTGCTGCACGGCCTGCGCCCGGTCACCGAGGTGATCAGCCAGGCGCTGCCGTGGACGGTCGGGCTCGTGGGCTTCGCGACCGTCGTCTCCTTCGCGATCGGGACCATCGGCGGCGCCGTCGTCGGCTGGCGCCGGGGCAGCCGGCTCGACGGGCTCATCCCCGTCACCACGTTCCTCAGCACGATCCCCTACTTCTGGCTGGGGCTGCTGGCGATCGCCCTGTTCTCGGTGAACCTCGGCTGGTTCCCCATCGGCAAGGCCTACGGGGTCGGGATGACGCCGCAGTGGTCGGCGGAGTTCATCGGCCAGGTGATCCACCACGGCACGCTGCCCGCGGCGACCATCGTCATCGCGTCCCTCGGCGGCTGGATGCTGGGCATGCGCAACATGATGCTGACGGTGCTCGACGAGGACTACGTCATGGTGGCGCAGGCCAAGGGCATGCCGAACCGGCGGGTGCTGTGGCGCTACGCCGCGCGCAACGCGGTGCTCCCGCAGATCCAGAGCTTCGCGCTGTCGATCGGGTTCATCGTCGGCGGCACGATCGTCATGGAGATGGTCTTCAGCTACCCCGGCGTCGGGAAGCTGCTCCTGGACGCCACCAACGCCAAGGACTACGCGCTGATGCAGGGCGTCTTCCTGGTCATCACGCTGTCGGTCCTCGTCGCCAACATCCTGGCCGACGTCGCCTACGCGTTCCTCGACCCGCGCACCCGCCAGACGGAGGCCTGAGCCATGACCACCGACCTGCGCACCCAGCCGGCGCCGGCCCCGACCACGCAGCGGGTACCGCGGCCGACGACGACGGTGCGGACCCGCCTGGGCTCCGCGTTCGCGATGTTCCGCAACCGCAAGTCGATCACCGGCCTGGTGATCCTCGGGTTCTTCGTCCTCGTCGCGGCCTTCGCCGACGTGCTCGCGCCCTACTCCCCGACCCAGGTCGACAACACCGCGCGCTTCCAGCCGCCGTCGGCGGAGCACTGGCTCGGCACGACGCACCTCGGTGAGGACGTCCTGAGCCAGGTCATCCACGGCACGCGCGGGGTGATCGTCGTCGGCTTCCTCGCCGCGATCATCGCGACGGTCATCGCGGTCGTCATCGGCGTCATCGCGGGTTACCTGCGCGGCTGGCGCAGCGAGAGCCTCTCGGCGCTGACGAACGTCTTCCTCGTCATCCCCGGGCTGCCGCTGATCATCATCGTCGCCTCGCTGTTCGACGACCCCCCGCTCATCGTCATCGCGGCCGTGCTGGGCCTGACCGGGTGGGCGTGGGGCGCGCGGGTGCTGCGCGCGCAGACGATGTCGCTGCGCAACCGGGACTTCGTCCAGGCCGCGCGCGCCAACGGCGAGCCGCTGCGGCGGATCATCGGCATGGAGATGCTGCCGAACCTCATGGCGCTCATCGCGGCGAGCTTCGTCGGGACGGTGACCGCGGCGATCCTCGCCCTGACGACGCTGTCGTACATCGGCGTCATCCCGGTGAACACCTACAACTGGGGGACGATCCTCAACTGGGCCAGCGCCCAGGGGGCGTTCCGGCAGAACCAGTGGTGGTGGTTCCTGCCGCCGGGCCTGTGCATCGCCGCGATCGGCGTGGCCCTGTCGCTCATCAACTTCGGGATCGACGAGTACGTCAACCCCCGCCTGCGGTCCGCCGGGGAGCGCGCCCGGGCGATGAAGAAGCGGGGCCTGGACGTCAACGACGCCGTCACCGCCGTCCGGACCACGACGAAGGACGACGCGTGAGCGCCACCGACCTGGCCACGGCCCGCTACCTCGACCCCACCCTGCCGGTCGACGAACGCGTCGCCGACCTGATCTCCCGGATGTCCGTGGAGCAGAAGGTCGGCCAGATGATGCAGGGCAGCGCGCACGACGACCTCGAGGGCCAGGTCCTCGAGCGTCATGTCGGCTCGATCCTGCACGCGTCGCCGCAGCTGCTGGTCCGTGCGCACGAGCTCGTCGCGCGCACGCCGCTGCGCATCCCCCTGGTCGTCGCGGAGGACTGCATCCACGGCCACTCGTTCTTCGAGGGCGCGACCATCTTCCCGACCCAGCTGGGCATGGCCGCCACCTGGGACGCCGGCCTCGTCGAGCAGGTGGCGCGCGTGACCGCCGTCGAGGCGGCCGCGACCGGGATCCACTGGACGTTCTCCCCGGTGCTGTGCATCGCTCGCGACCTGCGCTGGGGGCGGGTCGACGAGACGTTCGGGGAGGACCCCTTCCTCATCGGCGAGCTCGGCTCGGCGATGGTGCGCGGCTACCAGGGCGGCGGGCTCGACGACGAGACCGCCGTCCTGGCCTCGGCCAAGCACTTCGCCGGCTACTCCGAGACGCAGGGCGGCCGCGACGCGAGCGAGGCGGACCTGTCTCGCCGCAAGCTGCGCGCGTGGTTCCTGCCCCCCTTCGAGCGGGTCGCCCGGGAGGGCTGCCGCACGTTCATGCTCGGCTACCAGACGGTCGACGGGGTGCCCATCACGGTCAACCAGTGGCTCCTGTCCGACGTGCTGCGCGGCGAGTGGGGGTACACCGGCACGCTCGTCACCGACTGGGACAACGTCGGTCGCATGG
>JACIXM010000241.1 GCA_014360395.1 Actinotalea sp. | reverse complement strand
CGTTGGTGACCCAACCGGCCCAGACGAGGTCCCACAGGGCCTGGGTGACCTCGGCGGCCGGGACCGACGCCGTCCCCTCGCCCGCGCGGACCCGGTCCACGACACCCGACAGGAAGTACGCGCCCCCGCCGTCGAGCGCGGACAGGACCGCCGCGTGGACGGGACCGGACAGGTGGGTGTGCTCCTCCCGGTCGGCCGGCGGCGCCAGGGTGAGGTCGGCGGTGGCCGCCGGGTGCAGGCTGACGAGGCCGTCGCGCCCGGCGAGCGCGCCGTGACCGGCCCAGAGCACCTCGCCGGCGGACGTCAGCTCGTCGAGCATCGCCGGGGCGTAGTCCTGCACCCGGGCGGGCAGCACGAGGGTCTCGAGCGCGGACGCGGGCACGGCGGCTCCGGCGAGCTGCTCGACGACGCGTGCCACCCCGTCGACGCCCCGTAGCCGGGTGCGGGGCCGGCGCGCCCGGTCGGACGTGCCCTCCGGGGCCGCGACGGGGTCGACTGCGACGGCGTGCTCCACCACGCCCTGCCACCTCGGCAGGAACACGCCGAGGCCCTGCTGGGCGACGGGCTCGACCTCGGCCCGCAGCGCGGCGAGGGAGCGGCGGCGCAGCACGCGCAGGACGTCCAGGTCGCACCAGTCCTCGCCGGTGCCACCCAGGGACTCGGGTCGCAGGCGGCCGAAGGCCAGCACGCGGAGGCTCTCGAGCCGGCGGAGCACCTCCGTGACCACGCCCAGCCCGACACCGAAGCGCTCGGCGACCTGGGCCGCGGTGAACGGGCCGTGCGTGCGGGCGTGCCGCCGCAGCAGGTCCCCGAGCGGGTCGGGGACGAGCTCGGTGAACACCTCCGGCACGCCCACGGGCAGGGCCACGCCGAGGGCGTCGCGCAGGCGCCCGGCGTCCTCGACGGCCGCCCACCAGTCGCGGTCGCCGTGCCGCACGAGCAGCACGCGGCGGGTGGCGACGAGCTCCGCCAGCCAGGTGTCGACGTCACCGCGGTGGTCCTCGCGGACCCGGTCCCGGACCTCGGCGAGGGTCAACGGGCCGTGACGGCGCACCACGTCGGCGACCCCCTCGAGGTCGCGTGCGCGGCGGTCCGGCGCCGTGCCCGACAGCTCCGCCTCGGTGCGCTCCACGGCCGCAGGGTCCAGCAGGTCGGCGAGCTGGGCGGAGCCGCTCTGCCCGAGCAGCTCGGCCAGGAGGGTCGGGTCCAGGGTGAGGGCGGCGGCCCGGCGCTCGGCCAGCGGGGCGTCGCCGTCGTAGAGGAACTGCGCTGTGTAGCCGAACAGCAGCGACTGGGCGAACGGCGACGGGCTGGCGGTGGTGACCTCGACGACCCGGACCCGCCCGTCCTGGACCTGGCGCATGAGGTCGGTGAGGGCGGCGACGTCGAAGTCGTCCTGCAGGCACTCGCGGGCCGCTTCCAGCAGGACGGGGAAGTCCGGGTAGCGCGAGGCGACGGACAGCAGCTGCGCGGCGCGCTGGCGCTGCTGCCACAGCGGCTGGCGTCGGTCGGGCCGGCGGCGCGGCAGGAGCAACGACCGTGCGGCGGCCTCCCGGAACCGTGCCGCGAAGAGGGCCGACGACCCGAGCTCGGCCCGCACCGCCTCGGCGACCTCGTCCGGCTCGACCACGAGGTCGGCGAGGTCGACCTCGGGACCGTCACCCTCCTCCACCCAGCGTCCGGCCGCCACGTCCCACGTGCCGCTGCTCGTCACGTCGGGCAGGCGCAGGACGATCCCGTCGTCGGAGTGCAGGGCGGCGGCGTCCAGGCCGTACCGGTCACGCAGCCGTGCGCCGATGACCAGGGCCCACGGCGCGTGCACGCGCGCGCCGTAGGGCGAGTGGATGACGACGCGCCAGTCGCCGATCTCGTCCCGGAAGCGTTCGACCACGACCGTGCGGTCGTCGGGCAGGCGCCCGGTCGCGGTGCGCTGCTCCTCCAGGTACGCCAGCAGGTTGTCGGTGGCCCACGCGTCGAGCCCGCTGTCCTGGACCCGGCGACGCGCGTCCTGAGGGTCGGCGGCGGACAGCTCCCGGACCCAGCCGCCCAGCGCACGTCCCAGCTCCGCCGGCCTGCCGGGGGAGTCGCCCTTCCAGAACGGCAGCCGACCGGGCACGCCGGGCGCGGGGGAGACCAGCACCCGGTCGGGCGTGATGTCCTCGATCCGCCAGGTGCTGGAGCCGAGCGTGAACGTGTCGCCGACGCGCGACTCGTAGACCATCTCCTCGTCGAGCTCGCCGACGCGTCTGCCGCCGCGGGGAGCAGCGCCGCCGCCGGGGCCGTTGCTGCCCTCGGCGCCGGTCGCCAGGAACACCCCGTACAGGCCGCGGTCCGGGATCGTGCCCCCGCTCGTCGCGGCGAGACGCAGCGCTCCGGGCCGTCCGGTGAGGACGCCGCTGCTGCGGTCCCAGACGAGCCGTGGGCGCAGCTCGGCGAACTCCTCCGACGGGTACCGGCCGGCGAGCATGTCGAGCACCGCCCGGAGCGTGCCGTCGCCCAGCTCGGTGAACGGAGCGGCCCGGCGGACGACGGCGGCCAGGCCGTCCACCGTCCAGGAGTCGACGGCGACCATGGCGACGATCTGCTGGGCGAGCACGTCCAGGGGGTTCTGCGGGACCGCGAGGGACTCGATCTGCCCGGCGCGCATGCGCTGGGCGATGACGGCGCCCGGCACGAGGTCCCCCCGGAAGGTCGGGAACAGCACACCGCGGGAGACGGCGCCCACCTGGTGGCCGGCGCGTCCGATGCGCTGCAGCCCGGAGGCCACCGACGGCGGTGAGCCGACCTGGACGACCAGGTCCACGGCACCCATGTCGATGCCGAGCTCGAGGGAGGAGGTCGCGACGACCGCAGGGAGACGGCCGGCCTTGAGGTCCGACTCGGTGCGCGTCCGCTCGGTGCGGCTCATCGAACCGTGGTGCGCCCGGGCGAGCACCTGCGCGGGGTCGGTGGTGTCGATCCCCACGGCCGCACCGGACTGCCCCGGCGCGGCGGCGGGCCGGAGGGTCCCCGGGTCGGGCACGTCGTCGCCGCGCCGCTCCGCCCAGACCTCGTTCATCCGGGCGGTGAGCCGTTCGGCGCCGCGGCGGGAGTTCGTGAACACGAGCGTCGAGCGGTGGGCCGCCACGAGGTCGACGACCCGCTCCTCCACGTGAGGCCAGATCGAGGGGCGGGGCGGTGCCCCGGCGGCGGAGCCCGTGAGGTCGGCGTCCGGCTCGAGGCGGTGCCGGCCGTCGCCGCCCGGTCCCGGGCCGCGGGGCTCCCGCGGGGCCCTGGCGGCGGCCAGGTCGGCGAGGTCCGGCACCGGGACGACGACCTCGACCTCGACCCGCTTCGTGGACGGCGGCTGCACCACCGCCACCGCGCGGCCGCCCTGCGCGGCGGGGCGACCCCCGGACAGGAACCGGGCGACCGCGTCGACGGGTCGGACCGTCGCGGAGAGCCCCACCCGCTGGGCCGGCCCGCCGTGCGCCTCCAGGAGGGCGTCCAGGCGCTCGAGGCTCACGGCCAGGTGGGCGCCCCGCTTGGTCCCCGCGACCGCGTGGATCTCGTCGAGGATGACGGTCCGGACGCCGGTCAGCCCCGCCCGCGCCGCGGACGTCAGGACCAGGAAGAGCGACTCCGGCGTCGTGATCAGGATGTCGGGCGGTCGCGTGGCGAAGGAGCGGCGCTCGGACGGCGGGGTGTCGCCGGTGCGGACCCCGACCCGCACGTCGGGCAGCATGACGCCCGCCCGGGCGGCGGCCTGGCGGATGCCCACCAGGGGCGAGCGGAGGTTCCGCTCGACGTCGGCGGCCAGGGCCTTCAGCGGTGACACGTA
>JACIXM010000240.1 GCA_014360395.1 Actinotalea sp. | reverse complement strand
GGGGACGGCGTCGGTCCCGGCCGCCGAGGTCACCCAGGCCTTGTGGGACCTCGTCTGGGCCGGGTGGGTCACCAACGACGGCCTGGCCGTCCTGCGCTCCCGGCTCGCGAGCGGCAGCGGCGGCACCGCTCACCGCGTCCGGCGCACGCCGCCGCGGGCCCGTGCCCTCTCGGGGCGAGCGCTGGGCGGCATCGCGCTGCGTCCCGGCCGCCCCGCGCCCACCGGTGACGCGCCCGGCCGGTGGTCGCTCCTGCCGGAGCGCGAGCCGGACGTGACCGTCCGCAGCCATGCGCTCGCCGTCCAGCTGCTCGACCGGCACGGCGTCCTCACCCGCGCCGTGGCCGGCTCGGAGGGCGTGGGAGGCCGCTTCGCCGCCGTCTACAAGGTCCTCAGCGGGCTGGAGGAGGCCGGCAGCGTGCGCCGGGGGTACTTCGTCGAGCACCTCGGCGGCTCGCAGTTCGCCCTGCCCGGCGCGGTCGACGAGCTGCGCGAGGACGCGCGGGACGCCGTCGACACCCTCGAGGCCCTGCCCGCCGGGACCGACGACAGGACGGCCCAGCCCGGGGACGGCCGCCGGTCGGCCCGGACGCCCCTGCCGGCGGTCGTCCTCGCGGCGACGGACCCCGCCAACCCGTACGGCGCGGCCCTGGCGTGGCCCACCCGGCCGGCCGCGCAGGACGAGCCGGCCCCCGCAGGCACCGACGGGCCGGCGCGGGGCGGACCCTCCGCGGACGGTCGACGCGCGGGCGTCCACCGACCGGGACGCAAGCCGGGCGCCGTCGTCGTCCTGGTCGGCGGGGCCCTCGTGCTGTACCTCGAGCGGGGCGGGCGGACGGTCCTGTCGTTCACCGACGAGGCGTCCGCCCTGGCCGCCGCGTCCGGGGCGCTCGCCGCGACCGCCCGGGGCGGGCGGCTCGGCCGGCTCACCCTGCAGCGCATCGACGGCGCGGACGTGCTCGACCGCGCGACGCTGGACGGCCCGGTCGCGACCGCCCTGGCGACCGTGGGCTTCGCGGCCACCCCGCGGGGTCTGCGGCTGCGCGAGGGCGGGTGAGACGTGCCGGAGGGTGACATCCTGCGACGCGCCGCGCGCTCGCTCGACACGGCCCTCGCCGGGCGGCGCCTGGTGCGGGCGGAGCTGCGCTGGCCGTCCGCGGCCGGCGTCGACCTCGTCGGCCTCACCGTGGTGCGGACGGTGCCCTACGGCAAGCACCTGTTCACCCGGTTCGACGACGGGCGCAGCCTTCACACACACCTGCGCATGGAGGGGTCCTGGCGCCTGGTCCGGACCGGTACCGCCGAGGCCCGGGCCGCGAGCCCATGGGTGCGCGCCGTCCTGGGCACGCCGGAGTGGACCGCCGTCGGGCACCGCCTCGGCATGCTGGACGTGGTGCGGACGGAGGACGAGCACACCCTCGTCGGCCACCTCGGGCCGGACGTGCTGGCCGACGACTTCCCGACGCACGGGCTCGCCGTCGCGCTGGGGAACGTCGCGGACCGCGCCGAGGTGCCCATCGCCGAGGTGCTGCTCGACCAGCGCGTCTGCGCCGGCATCGGCACGCTCTACGCGGCGGAGTCGCTCTACGCCCGGCGCCTGTGGCCGTGGACGCCGGCCGGTGAGGTCCGGGACGTGCCGTCGCTGCTCATGACCGCACGCCGGCTCATGGAGCGCAGCGTGGCCGCACCGACGCCGACGGCGACCGGCGACGGTCCACGCGGGCTGACGTCGTGGGTGCACGACCGGGCCGGGCGGCCGTGCCTGCGGTGCGGCACGGCCATCGTCCGGGGCGTGGCACGAACACCCCCGATGGAGCGGCCGATCTTCTACTGCCCGCGCTGCCAGGTCGGACGTTGACGGGCGGACGCCGACAGGGCGACAGCCTGGGACGGCACCGCGGGTGCGGTCAGCCGACCGGCGTGAGCGCCCCGTCGCCCGACCGCGACCACGTCTCGCCGGAGCGCGAACGGCCCCAGACGGTCGTCAGGTCGGCCGGCACCGTGTCCGGCACCGTCAGGCCCTCGGCGACCGCGACGCGGTCGCTCACCTCGCGCAGCACCACCGACAGGGAGACGTCGAGGGCGTCGCAGATGGAGGCGAGGAGCTCGGAGGAGGCCTCCTTCTGCCCGCGCTCCACCTCGCTGAGGTACCCGAGGGACACCCGTGCCGCTGAGGACACCTCGCGGAGCGTGCGCCCCTGGCGCTGGCGGGCATCGCGAAGGACGTCACCGATCTCACGTCGCAGGACGACCATCGGACGACCTCCTTCCGTCGGCACCGCGGCACGGGGAGCGCCAGGGCTGCTGGGGCGGACGACCACGGACGGCCGGACCCGCGAGGGGGAACCACCGTACCCCGCGGGGCGGACAGGTTCGCGGCCGGCCCGCTGGGGAGCTCTCGTCGTCGTCACACCCAGCCCAACGCGGGCGCGGCAGCTCCTGTTCCCCCGGGCGTCCCGACCGTGCGTCGTGGCCGCTCAGCGGCCCCTCAGCCGCCGACGAAGCCGTGCTCGGCGCCGGACGCCGGCGCGCCGCGCAGCGCCACGCCGACCCCGACGGCACCCGAACGGACCAGTGATCGTTCCACCCGTCGGACTGCCCGGCACCCGCCGCCCCGAGCTCACGGCCGCAGACCCTCCGCGGCAGCGGCGCGCACCTCGTCCAGCAGCAGGAGGAGGGCGGCGTCGCGGGCCCACCGCCGGACGGCTGCCCGGTCCCCCGCGACGTGGCCCGTACCCTCCGCCGACCGCACCACCGTCCGGGTGGGGCCGCAGACCGCGACGTGCACGGTGCCGGGCCGGCAGCCGTCCTGCGGGTCAGGACCGGCCACCCCGGTGGTCGCGACCCCGAAGTCCGCGCCGAGCACCCGCCGCACCCCGGCCGCCATCTGGGCCGCGACGTCCGGGTGGACCGCCCCGTGCCGCCCGAGCAGCGCCGCGTCGACGCCGAGGACCGTCTGCTTGACCTCCGTCGCGTAGGCCACGACGCCCCCGCGTAGGCACGCCGAGGCACCGGGCACGCCCACCAGGGCGTCCGTGACCGAGCCCCCCGTCAGCGACTCCGCGGCGGCGATGGTGACGCCCGCGAGCGTCGCGGCGCGCACGACCTCGGCGGCGCGCGTCACCCGGTCCCCCTCACGCGAGCACGACGGCGGTGGTCATGCGGGGCCCGAGCCGGCGGACGCGGCCCGACGCACCTGCCACCCGCGCCTCAGGTAGTCCAGACCGGTGACGACGGTGAGCACCACCGCGCCGACCATGAAGACCCAGGCCACGACCGTGAGGAAGGCCGGCAGCTGGCCCAGCGGCGTCAGGAACAGGGCGATGCCGACGGACTGGAGCACCGTCTTGAGCTTCCCGCCCGGCGAGGCCGGGATGACGACGTAGCGCAGCACGGCCAGGCGCATCGCGGTGATGCCGAGCTCGCGCGCCAGGATGACGACGGTCACCCACCAGGGCAGGTCACCGAGCAGGGAGAGCATCACCAACGAGGTGCCCACCAGCATCTTGTCGGCGATGGGGTCCACGAGCTTGCCCCAGTCGGTCACCTGGTCCAGGCGGCGGGCGAGCCACCCGTCGAGCCGGTCGGTCGCGGCGGCGAGGACGAACGCCCCGGCAGCGGCCCAGCGCCACGCCCCGCCGTCGCCGCCGTCGAGCAGGAGGAACACGACCACGAGCGGGACGAGGAGGATCCGGGCGAGGGTCACGCCGTTCGCCACGTTCCACACGAATGCTGCCGTCGCCACGGCCCCACCCTACGGCGCACCGGGGCAGGAGGTCCCGTCCGCCGGCCGGGGTGCGGCGCTATCGTCGGGTCGTGACGCGCCATGCGCGACGACGTCGTCGTCGGACCGCAGTCCTCGCGCTGGTCACAGCGCTCCTGGCCGCGGGCGCCGCCGGCGCGTCCGTCCTCGTGGGCCCCGGCCTGATCGCTCCACCGGGCGCGGCCGCCCCGAGCGTCCCTGCGCCGGCCGCCGTGGCCGGCCCGACCGGGAGCCCGGCCGCCGAGCCGTCGACGCCCGACCCTGCCGGGCCCGCGGGGGCGGACGGCCCGGCCGACCCCGCGCCGGCCCCCCACCACCCCCCACCCCC
>JACIXM010000024.1 GCA_014360395.1 Actinotalea sp. | reverse complement strand
TCATGGTGCTGGTTGGTGCGCTCTTCCCGTCCTGCCCGGATCCGCTATAGGCCGAAGGCTCCTCCGCTGACCAGGATGACGACTCCGAGTCCGATCAGGACGACTGGGAACAGTGCGTGCTCCCAGCGTTCAAGCACTTCGGCGATCGGTCGGCGAGTGGCGACGAACTTGGCCAGCATGACGAGGACCGCGACGAGGAGGAGGAAGACGACACAGTAGGCGACCACGGCCGCAGGTCCCACGCTGAGGAAGACCGGGACGTAGACGCCGATGTTGTCCCCGCCGTTGGCGAAAGTGACTCCGGCGACGGTTAAGACGGTGACGTTCTTGCCCGTGACCTTGGCGTCGTCATCATCATCATCATCGTCGTCCCCGCGCCAGGCTCCCCATGCGGCCCACAGTCCCAGGGCCAGGGGGATGAGCCCGAAGTACGGGATGGCTTCCTGGGGGAGGAACGCTCCTGCACCCAACGACACGAGCACGGCCGCGCCCAGGATGCCGGCGAATCCCAGGTACTGGCCCGCGGCGATCCGGGCCGTTGTCCCGCGTCGCCCCGCGCCGCGAGCGAAGAACAGCGAGAGCACGATGATGTCGTCGATGTTGGTGGCGATGAACAGTCCGATCGCCTGCAGCACTGAGGACAGGATCATGCGTCCGCCTCGGCGTTGCCGCACCCCGGAACCGGGCAGGCAGAGTCGATGCACGGAGCGCTCTCGTTCACCGCGAGGGTGACGTCGACCAGCGCGCTGAGTGCTCGCGCCAGGTGTGGGTCGGCGATCTGATAGCGCGTCTGACGGCCCTCGGGCTCAGCGATCACGATGCCGCAGTCGCGCAAGCACGCCAGGTGGTTCGACACGTTTGAGCGCGTCAGTCCCAGATCGCGTGCCAGCTCCGCCGGGTATGCCGGTTGTTCGAGCAACGTCATGAGAAGTCGTGACCGGGTCGGGTCGGCCAGGGCCCGGCCCAGTCGGTTCATGACATCGAGGCGGGCAGCAATGGTCAGCA
>JACIXM010000239.1 GCA_014360395.1 Actinotalea sp. | reverse complement strand
TCACCCGGAAGGGGAGGGCGCCCACGCCGGGGTGTCAGTAGCGGTCGACGGCGGGCGGCTCGGGCGTCGGCAGGACCGTGCCCGCGGTGGCCTCCCACGCCTCGGTCCAGCTGCCGTCCTCGAACATCTCCTCGAGCTGGTCGTTGATCCAGCTGCGGAAGTCGTCGTCGCCCTTGGCCAGGCCGATGCCGTACGGCTCGGCGGTGAACGGCTCGCCCCTGACCTCGAGGTCGTCGTTCTCGGCCGCGAAGCCCGCCAGGATGACGTTGTCCGTGCTGACCGCGTCGACCTGCCCGTTGCGCAGCGGCTGCAGGCAGTCGGAGTAGGCGCCGAACGGCACCACCTCGGAGTCGGGGAAGTTCTCGAGCAGGTTCTGCTCCGGCGTCGAGCCGGAGACGGTGCACACCCGCTTGCCCGCGAGGTCGTCCGGGCCCTGGATGTCCTCGTTGTCGGCCAGGGTCAGGATCGACTGCCCGGCCTCGTAGTACGGGCCCGCGAAGTCGATCTGCTCCTTGCGGGCGTCGTTGATCGTGTAGGTCGCGATGACGATGTCGACCTGGTCGTTCTCGATGAACTGCTCGCGGTTGGCGGAGATCGTCTCGATCCACTCGATGTCGCCCTCGGCGATCCCCAGCCGCTCCGCGAGCATCTTGCCGATCTCGACGTCGAAGCCCTCGGGCACGCCGTTGGGGCCGACGAGGCCGAAGAGCGGCTGGTCGAACTTCGTGCCGATCCGGATCGAGCCGGCGTCGGCGAGCTCGGCCATGGTCGAGCCCTCGGGGAAGTCCGACGGGGACACGTCGCCGGCGTCGCCGTTGCCGCCGCAGGCTGTCAGGGTCAGAGCGGCGGCGCCGAGCAGCGCCACCAGTCCTCGACGAGTACGCATGGTCATCTCCTCCGTGACGGTGCCGCGGTGGCGGCACCAGGTCGGTCGGTCGGGTGCACCTCGGTGGCCGAGGCTGCGCCGGCCCGCGCGTCGTCGCGGGGCCGGACGATCAGTGGGTGAGGATCTTCGACAGGAAGTCCTTGGCGCGCTCGCTGCGCGGCGCGGTGAAGAAGGTCTCCGGGTCCGCCTCCTCGACGATCTGGCCGCCGTCCATGAAGACGACGCGGTGCGCCGCGCGGCGGGCGAAGCCCATCTCGTGGGTGACGACCACCATGGTCATGCCCTCGCGGGCCAGGTCGGTCATGACGTCGAGGACCTCGTTGATCATCTCGGGGTCCAGGGCCGAGGTCGGCTCGTCGAACAGCATCACCTTCGGACGCATGGCCAGCGCCCGGGCGATCGCCACGCGCTGCTGCTGGCCGCCGGAGAGCTGGGCCGGCATCTTCTGCGCCTGGTTGGCGACGCCGACCCGCTCGAGCAGCTCCATCGCGACGCGGCGGGCCTCGGCCTTGCCGATCCCCTTGGCCTTGATGGGGCCGAGCGTGACGTTCTCGAGGACCGTCTTGTGGGCGAAGAGGTTGAAGGACTGGAAGACCATGCCGACGTCGGCCCGCAGCCGGGCGAGGGCCTTGCCCTCGGCAGGCAGCGGCTGCCCGTCGATGGTGATCGTCCCGGAGTCGATCGGCTCCAGGCGGTTGATCGACCGGCACAGCGTCGACTTGCCGGACCCGGAGGGCCCGATGACGACGACGACCTCCCCCCGGTGGACGGTCAGGTTGATGTCCCGCAGGACGTGCAGGGAGCCGAAGTGCTTCTGGACGTCCTGAAGGACGACGAGGGGCGCCCCGACAGGGGTGTCGGCGCCGTCGGCGGGGGCACGATCATGGGCCATGGGGCGAAACTAGAGGTCAATCATGGTCAAAGCCAGCCCATCGTGTTTCATTCGTGCAACGCCGGGTCAAGATCTGTCCGGATGATCCCCTTCCGGGTCGCCTCCCGGGCGGCCGCCGGCGCCGGTCGAGTCGTGCGGCGGTCGATCGATGGGGGTGCACGGGCGCCGTACCCTGGTGCGGGTGAGCACGACCCTGCCCGAGCACCGCACCACGTCCCCGCAGCCCTCCGACGCGCGGCCGGCCGTCCGCGGCACCTACGTCGTCCGGACGCTGGGCTGCCAGATGAACGTCCACGACTCCGAGCACATGGCCGGCATGCTCGAGGCCGCTGGATACGTCGCGGCCCCGGCGCAGGAGGCGGCGCGGTCGGAGGCCGACGTCGTCGTCATCAACACCTGCGCGGTGCGCGAGAACGCCGCCACGCGGCTGTACGGGAACCTCGGCCAGCTCGCCGCCGTGAAGAGCGCCCGCCCGGGCATGCAGATCGCCGTCGGCGGGTGCCTGGCGCAGAAGGACCGGTCCGGGATCGTCGAGCGCGCGCCGTGGGTCGACGTCGTCTTCGGGACCCACAACCTCGACGCGCTGCCGGTGCTGCTCGAGCGTGCGCGGCACAACGCCGAGGCGCAGGTGGAGATCGCCGAGTCGCTGCAGGTCTTCCCCTCGACCCTGCCGACGCGGCGCGAGTCGGTCTACGCGGGCTGGGTCTCCATCAGCGTGGGCTGCAACAACACGTGCACCTTCTGCATCGTGCCCCACCTGCGCGGCAAGGAACGGGACCGCCGGCCGGGGGAGATCCTCGCCGAGGTCGAGGCACTCGTCGCCGGCGGGGCGATCGAGGTCACCCTGCTGGGCCAGAACGTCAACAGCTACGGTGTCGAGTTCGGCGACCGCGGGGCCTTCGCCAAGCTCCTGCGCGCCGTCGGCGCCGTCCCGGGCCTGGAGCGGGTGCGGTTCACCTCGCCCCACCCCGCGGCGTTCACCGACGACGTCATCGCGGCGATGGCCGAGACGCCCACGGTCATGCCGCAGCTGCACATGCCGCTGCAGTCCGGCTCGGACCGCGTGCTGCGGGCGATGCGCCGGTCCTACCGGTCCGAGCGGTTCCTCGGGATCCTCGACCGGGTGCGGGCCGCGATGCCCGACGCCGCGATCACGACGGACATCATCGTCGGCTTCCCGGGTGAGACCGAGGAGGACTTCGCCGAGACCCTGCGCGTGGTCGAGGCCTCGCGCTTCACCTCCGCGTTCACCTTCCAGTACTCGCCGCGTCCCGGTACGGCGGCCGCGGAGCTGCCGGACCAGCTGCCGAAGGCCGTCGTCCAGGAGCGGTACGAGCGGCTCGTCGACCTGCAGGAGCGGATCTCCGGGCAGGAGAACGCCCGGCAGGTCGGGCGGACGGTCGAGGTCCTCGTCGCCGAGGGCGAGGGCCGCAAGGACGGCACGACGCGCCGCGTGACGGGACGGGCGGCGGACAACCGCCTGGTCCACCTCGCCGAGCCGGCCCCCGTCGCCGCCTGGCACGGCGCCGTCGTGGTGGACCCGGCCGCGCCCGACCCGCGCAGCGCCACGGACCTCCCGGCCGACGTCGCCCGCCCCGGCGACCTGGTCACGGTGCAGGTCACGCACGCGGCCCCGCACCACCTCGTCGCCGACTCCGCGCTCACGGGCGGCGTCTACCGAGTGCGCCGCACCCGGGCCGGTGACGCCTGGGCCGCGCGGGAGCGGGCGCGCGGCGGCGAGGACGACGGCCACGGCCACGGTGGCGCCGCGGCGTCAGGGCCGGTGCTGCTCGGGATGCCCACCGCCCGCTGAGGGGTCGTCGTCGGGGACCAGCCCCCCGAGAGCGGCGAAGAACTGCACGCCCGTGCCGAGGCCGCAGGCGACGAGCTGGGCGAGCTGGTCGTCGGTGACCCCGTGCTCGAGGTCCACCGCCATCTCGGTGTAGAGCGCGACCCGGTCGTCGTCCTCCTCGCGGAGGTAGACCTTGGGCCAGATGCGCTCGCGGTTCCAGTCGTTGACCGCCAGCAGCGCCGCGGTCCGGCGGTGCGCGGGCAGCGTGCGGTGCCAGCGCCCGCGGACCTGCAGCACCTCGTCCTGCTCGCCGGTGAGGAGGAACCAGAACCGGTTGCCGTCCCACGTCCCGGTGAGGTCGCCGTCGTCGTCGAGCCCGACCGAGTACCCGCGCGCCACGAGGTAGGCCTGGACGCGCGCCCGACTCAGCGGGGCCGTGCGCTGGGGCACCCCGCCGGGGCCGGTCCGTCCGCGGGCCGGTCGGTCGGTCGGGCGCGGGCTCACGGGGCCTCCGCGGCGGGGTCGGGGTAGAGCTCGTCCAGCTCGTCGAAGAACGCGCTCGCCGAGCTGAGCCCGCACAGGAGGAGCTGGCCGAGCTGCTCGTCGGTGACACCGTGCTCGAGGTCGGTCGCCACCTCGCAGGTGACGTGCACCATCCCGTCGTCGCGGACCCGGACGTACGCCTTCGGCCACAGGCGGTCGGTGTTCCAGGTGTTGCAGATCTCGAGCACCTCGGTGAGCCGCTCGATCGCGAACTCCCGGTTCCACTGGCCGCGGACCTGGAGGATCTCGGAGCGTTCACCGAAGCAGAAGAAGTAGAACAGCCGGCCGCGCCACAGCCCCCCGACGTCACCGTCGCTGTCCACGAAGTACGTGTGGCCGTGCGCGGTGAACCAGTCCGTCAGACGGGTCGGGGCCAGCGGGATGGGGACGTCCGGGCCGAGGCGCTGCGCGGGGGCGGTGCGCTGGGGCGTCCCGAGGAGACCGGCCAGCGGGCGCCCGCCGGCGACCGGGCCGACCGCCGGCGGCCTGCCGGCCGG
>JACIXM010000238.1 GCA_014360395.1 Actinotalea sp. | reverse complement strand
CCGGCCCGCCCGGGAGCCCGGCCGCCGAGCCGTCGCCGCCCGACCCTGCCGGGCCCGCGGGGTCGGACGACCCTGCCGACCCCGCGCCGGCACCCGACCAGCCCCCACCGCCGGCACCCGACCCGCCCCCACCGCCGGTGTCCGAGCTGACGCTCGTCGCGGGCGGGGACGTCCTGCTGCACACCCCCGTGCTGGCCTCGGCACGGACCGACGACGGCGGCCACGACTTCCGACCGCTGCTGGCCCCGCTGCGCCCCTGGGTCGCGGGCGCGGACCTGGCGCTGTGCCACCTCGAGGTCCCCGTGGCCCCCGAGGGCACCGCGCCGTCGGGCTACCCGCGCTTCGGGGCACCCGCCGCCATCGCGCGGGACCTGCGGGCCCACGGCTGGGACGGCTGCTCCACGGCGTCCAACCACAGCCTGGACCGTGGGCTCGACGGCGTCCGCAGCACCCTGGAGGCGCTGGACGACGCCGGACTGGGGCACGCGGGCACGGCACGGACCGCCGAGGAGGCCGCAAAGCCGCAGGTGTACGAGCTGGACCGCTCCGGCCGGACGGTCCGCGTCGCGCACCTCGCCGTGACCTGGGGCACCAACGGGATCGGCGTCCCGGCGTCCGCGCCGTGGGCGGTCCAGCTCCTCGACGCGGACCGCGTCGTCGACCGGGCGACGCAGGCCCGCGCGGACGGCGCGGACCTCGTCGTCGTCAGCGTCCACTGCTGCACCGAGTACGTCTCGGAGCCGACGGCCGAGCAGGAGCGGGTCGCGACGGCCCTCGCCGCGTCCGGGGAGGTCGACCTGGTCCTCGGGCACCACGCCCACGTCCCGCAACCGCTGCGGCTGCTGCCCGGCGGACCGCGGGGCGAAGGGGTGTGGGTGGCCTACGGCCTCGGCAACCTCATCTCCAACCAGGACGCCCGGTGCTGCAGCGCGCGGACGGACTCCGGCGTGCTCCTGACCGTGACGGCCACGGTGCCGCCCGAGGGGCCCGTCGCGATCACCGGGGCGCAGTGGACGGCCGTCACCGTCGACCGCGCCGGCGGCCACCGCGTGCACCCCCTGCCCGCCACGCGCCTCGACAGCCCGGCCGGCGCCCTGGACGGCGCGGAGCTCACCGCCCGGTACGAGCGGGTCCGCGCGGTCCTGGGCCAGGACGCCCCCGAGCGGGTCACGCCCGCGACGCCGTCCGGCCCTCCCCCGCGGGTGGTCCCACGGTCCTGACGACGGCGGCCTGTCCGTGCTCCTCGACGCGGGGGTGCGGGACGTGGTCCACGAGGGTGTCGGGGACCGGTGCGGTCGGCCGGTAGGCGAGCTGCAGCACGGGCTCGGACTGCCCGGCGCCGAAGAACCAGCCCTGCCCGTACCGCCAGCCCGAGGCGTGCATGAAGCTCGCCTGCTCCGCGGTCTCGATCCCCTCGGCCACGGTGACCATGCCCATCTCCCGCGCGAGCGCGCCGAGCGCCCGGGACACCCGCGCCGCGACCGGGTCCTCGGGGATGCCCGCGGCGTAGGACATGTCGAGCTTGACGCCGTCGACCGGGAGGTCCCGCAGGTAGGCCAGCGGGGCCGCGCCGGTACCGAAGTCGTCGACGAGCACGGGGACCCCCGCCGCCCGGAGCTCGGCGACCTCCTGCCGGACCCGCGAACCGGGGTCGCCGAGGCTCCCCTCCGTCAGCTCGACCACCAGGCGGCCGGGGGCGATGCCGTGGGACCGGACGTCCTGGACGATCTGCGTGACCAGCTGCCCGTCCCCGAGGTGCTCGGCGGCGATGTTCACCGAGAGCCAGCGGCCGAGGTCCGCCGTGCGCGCCAGGTGCTGGACGGCCTGCCGCACGACCGTCGCGTTGAGCGCCATGCCGAGGCCGGTCTCCGTCACCGTCGGCAGGAACGCGCCGGGGAGCAGCAGGCCGCGCTCCGGGTGCTGCCACCGCACCAGGGACTCGTGCCCGACGACGTCGCCCGTGGCCAGGTCCACCATGGGCTGGTAGTGCAGGAGGAGCTCGCCCGCCTCGATCGCGGCGGCGAGCTCCGCGGCCACGGCGAGCTTGGACGAGGCCGACGAGCCCATCGACCGGTCGTAGACCACGGTGCAGGAGCGGCCGCTGGCCTTGGCGCGGTACAGCGCGGTGTCGCCGGCGGCGAGCATCGCCCGCGCGGACGGGGTGACGGCCGCCGGGTCGGCGATCGCCACGCCGATGCTGGCGTGCACCGGGACGCGCCGGCGCTGGGTGCGCACCGGCACGCGCAGGGCGGCGTGCACGGCACCGGCGACCTCGAAGCTCACGCGACCGGCGTCGCGGTCCTCCACGACGATGACGAACTCGTCGCCCCCGAGGCGCGCCACGGTGCCCCGTCCGGCGGTCGCCGCCCGGAGCACGCCGGCGACGTGGACGAGCACCTCGTCCCCGGTCGCGTGACCGTAGGTGTCGTTGATGGGCTTGAACTCGTCCAGGTCCACCAGGAGGACGGCGACCCGACCGGTGACGTCGGGGTGCTGCAGCGCACGCTCGAGCGTCTCCTGCATGAGGGCGCGGTTCGCCAGCCCGGTCAACGCGTCGTGCATCGCCCGGTGCGCGAGCAGCTCGGCCTGCATCCGGGACTCGGTGACGTCCCGGAGCTGGGCGACGAAGGTCTCCGCCTCGCCGTTCTCGGTCCGGACGAGGACCACGTCCAGCACCACCCACACCGTCTGCCCGTCCGAGCGCAGGTAGCGCTTCTCGAGCGTGAACCGCTCCGCCTCGCCGGACAGGAGGCGGTGGACCGCCGCGCGCTCGGCCGCCCGGTCCTCGGGGTGGGACAGCGCGGACAGGTCCCGGCCCTGCAGCGACCGCGGGTCGGCCCCCAGGAGCTGGGAGAGGGCGTTGTTCACCTGTTCCAGGCGCCATCGGGGGTCCAGCAGCGCCATGCCCACCGGCGCGTTCTCCATGGCGGCCTGGAACTGCTTCTCGGACCGGGCCAGGGCGGCGCGCACCTCCCGGGGCCCCGTCATGTCGGTGAAGCCGGTGACGAGCTCCTGCCGCCCCTCGGCCGACGACGTGGCCCGTGTCGTCACCTGGACCCAGCGGACGGCAGCGCCGGAGGCGGGCACCGCCCCGACGACGAGCGGCGGGGGCTGCGTCGGACCCACGAACGTCGGACGGGCGAAGACCGTCGCCGGGGTCAGCGGCTGCGCCGTCTCGCTGATCCACCGGACCGGCAGGTCCTCCACCCGGGCCCCGAGCAGCGCCTGGCGGGGGACCTCCACGAGCGCTGCCGCGGCCTCGTTCGCCTCCACGACGCCGGCCGGACCGTGCACGAGGACGGCGTCGCGGCCACCGGCGAGCACGGCGGACAGCCGTCGCGTCAGGTCAGCGACCTCACGGTCGTGGCGCCGCAGGGCCCGCACGTGCCGTCGCCACAGCAGCACCAGGGGGCCTCCCGCGAGCAGCAGCAGGACCGCCAGGACCGGCGCGAGGGCGCCCGGGCTCAGCTCTCCGGCGGCGACCATCGCCGACCGTCGTCCGGTGTGCGCTCGTTCTCCACACCGGCACCATCGGTCGGCGCCGCGTCCTCATGACCTGTTCCCGCCGGGCGGATCTCACCCGAGGATTCACCCGGCTCGCCGCGCAGCAGCGCCAGCGTGGCGGGCAGGTCGTCCGGCTGGACGAGCACGTCCCGCGCCTTGGAGCCCTCCGACGGGCCGACGATCTCGCGCGACTCGAGCAGGTCCATGAGACGCCCCGCCTTGGCGAAGCCGACCCGCAGCTTGCGCTGCAGCATCGAGGTCGACCCGAACTGCGTCGTGACCACCAGCTCGGCCGCCTGCAGGAGCAGGTCGAGGTCGTCGCCGATGTCCTCGTCGACCTGCTTCTTCGCGGCCGGGGCGGCGACGTCCTCCCGGTACGTCGGCTTGAGCTGGGTCTTCACGTGCTCGACGACCGCGTGGATCTCGCTCTCGGCCACCCAGGCGCCCTGCACCCGCATCGGCTTCGCTGCGCCCATCGGCAGGAAGAGCGCGTCGCCCTGACCGATGAGCTTCTCCGCGCCCGGCTGGTCCAGGACGACACGGGAGTCCGTGAGCGAGGAGGTGGCGAAGGCGAGCCGGGACGGGACGTTCGCCTTGATCAGTCCGGTGACGACGTCGACGCTGGGGCGCTGGGTGGCCAGCACCAGATGGATCCCCGCGGCCCGGGCCAGCTGGGTGATCCGCTGGATCGACGCCTC
Organism: Actinotalea sp.; assembly: GCA_014360395.1. GTDB lineage: Bacteria > Actinomycetota > Actinomycetes > Actinomycetales > Cellulomonadaceae > Actinotalea. Next base: position 1,070 of record JACIXM010000238.1, on the reverse strand, counting down.
GACGTCCCGCGGCGCGACCATCATGAGGTCCGCCAGCTCGTCGACGATGACCAGCAGGTACGGGTAGGGCGCGATCTTGCGCTCGCTGCCCGGCAGGGGCTTGACCTTGCCCGAGCGGACGCCGGCGTTGAAGTCGTCGATGTGCTTGAAGCCGAACATCGCCAGGTCGTCGTAGCGGGACTCCATCTCCCGCACGACCCACTCCAGCGCCTCGGCGGCCTTCTTCGGGTTCGTGATGATCGGGGTGATGAGGTGCGGGATGCCCTCGTACAGCGTCAGCTCGACGCGCTTGGGGTCCACGAGGATCATCCGCACCTCGTCCGGCGTGGACCGCATGAGGATCGAGGTGATCATCGAGTTCACGAAGCTCGACTTGCCCGCGCCGGTCGCGCCCGCGACGAGCAGGTGCGGCATCTTCGCGAGGTTCGCCACCACGTAGCCGCCCTCGACGTCCTTGCCGACGCCGATGACCATGGGGTGCTCGCTGCGCCGGGCCGAGGACGAGCGCAGGACGTCCCCGAGGGAGACCGTCTCGCGATCGGTGTTGGGGATCTCGATACCGATCGCCGACTTGCCCGGGATCGGCGAGAGGATCCGCACGTCCGCGCTGGCCACGGCGTAGGAGATGTTCCGACCGAGGGCGGTGACGCGCTCGACCTTGATGCCCGAACCCAGCTCCACCTCGTACCGCGTCACGGTCGGGCCGCGGGTGAAGCCGGTCACCTGGGCGTCGATCTCGAACTGCTCGAACACCCCGGTCAGGGCCTCGACCACGCGGTCGTTGGCGGCCGACCGCACCTTGTGCGGCATGCCCTTGGCCAGGAGCGACTCGGCCGGAAGCGTGTAGACGACGTCGCCGGAGAGCATCGGCTGCTCACCCCGCGGCATGGGCGCGGGCATCGCGGGCAGCGAGGTCTGCGGCTCCGCGAAGCCGTCGGTGACGCCGAGAACGGACGTCCCGACGTCGTCGGGCGCGCCCAGGACCTCGGTGGCGCCGTCGTCGGGGGCGACGGCCGGCTCCGTGAGCGCGGCCGACTCGAAGGCCTCGTCGCCGGCGAAGCCGCCTCCCG
>JACIXM010000237.1 GCA_014360395.1 Actinotalea sp. | reverse complement strand
ACCAGGGGCGAGCGGAGGTTCCGCTCGACGTCGGCGGCCAGGGCCTTCAGCGGTGACACGTACAGCACCCGGCACCGCTCGGGGGCGGCCGGGACGGGCTCGGCCATGAGCTGGTCCAGCGCCCACAGGAACGCGGCGAGCGTCTTGCCCGACCCGGTGGGGGCCACCACGAGGGCGTGCTCGCCGCGGCGCACCGCCGCCCAGGCGCCGGCCTGCGCCGCCGTCGGCGCGGTGAAGGCTCCCGAGAACCACGCCTGCGTCGGTGCGGAGAACCCGGTGAGCGCCGCGCGCGGGTCGCCCTCGTCGGGGCGCGTCAGGGCCGTCACCGGCTCATTGTGTCCGCCGCCACCGACACGGCGCGCCCGCGGGCCCCTTGCGACGGTCCCGGAGGGCGGTGCACCCGGTCCCCGGGTGGCGTGGCACCCTGGGGCCGTGCGCTACAGCGAGTTCCGGGAGCTGGTCACCGACGTGCTGGGACCGGTGGGCCCGACGCTCGTGCGCGACCAGGTGCTCGGCCCCCTCGGGGACAGGACGGCGCAGCAGGCGCTGGACGAGGGCGTCGACCCCCGGCTGGTGTGGCGCGCGCTGTGCGACGCCATGGACGTCCCGGAGTCGCTGCGCTGGGGTCACGACCGGCCTCGGCGCAGCGACGCCGCCCGCGGCTGAGGCCGCGGCGGACCGTTCGCGCGCCGTCCGGCGTGTCGGCGCGCCGTCCACCGCGTCGAACAGGTGTTCGTCTACGATGGTCCCCGGGGCGGTCGGCACCGGTGTCGTCCACAGCGGGACCGGTCGCCCACGGGTCGTGTCGGTGGCGGGACGTAGCGTCGGCGTGCGACATCGGACCTGAACGACAGGGGCGGCGGACGCCCCGTGAGACCTGAGGTGGACACATGCCTGCTCCTGCAGACCGCGCCAAGGCGCTGGAGGCCGCGCTCGGCCAGATCGACCGCCAGTTCGGCAAGGGCTCGATCATGCGGCTCGGTGACGAGGGCCGCGCACCGGTCGAGGTGATCCCCACCGGATCCATCGCGCTGGACATCGCGCTCGGCATCGGGGGCCTGCCCCGCGGCCGGATCATCGAGGTCTACGGCCCGGAGTCCAGCGGGAAGACGACCGTCGCCCTGCACGCGGTGGCCAACGCCCAGCGTGCGGGGGGCATCGCAGCGTTCATCGACGCCGAGCACGCGCTGGACCCCGAGTATGCGAAAAAGCTCGGTGTCGACACCGACGCGCTCCTGGTGTCCCAGCCGGACACCGGCGAGCAGGCGCTGGAGATCATGGACATGCTGATCCGCTCCGGTGCGATCGACGTCATCGTCATCGACTCGGTCGCGGCGCTCGTGCCCAAGGCCGAGATCGAGGGCGAGATGGGCGACAGCCATGTCGGGCTCCAGGCCAGGCTGATGTCCCAGGCCCTGCGGAAGATCACCGGGGCGCTGAGCGCGTCCGGCACCACGGCCATCTTCATCAACCAGCTGCGCGAGAAGATCGGCGTCTTCTTCGGCTCGCCCGAGACGACGACCGGCGGCAAGGCGCTGAAGTTCTACGCCTCGGTCCGCATGGACATCCGTCGGATCGAGACTCTCAAGGAAGGCACGGAGCCGGTCGGCAACCGGACCCGCGTGAAGATCGTCAAGAACAAGGTCGCGCCGCCGTTCAAGCAGGCCGAGTTCGACATCCTCTACGGGGTGGGCATCTCCCGCGAAGGCGGGCTCATCGACCTCGGGGTCGAGCACGGGTTCATCCGCAAGTCCGGCGCCTGGTACACGTACGACGGCGACCAGCTCGGCCAGGGCAAGGAGAACGCGCGGGGCTTCCTGCGCGACAACCCCGACCTCGCCGACGAGATCGAGAAGAAGATCAAGGAGAAGCTCGGCATCGGGGCGAGGGTGGACGCCCCGGCGGATCCGGCCTCCGGGGTCGACTTCTGAGGCGGGCGCCCGAGCCGCCCCGCGACGGTGCGGCCGCGCAGGACGCGGAGCCTGATCCCGAGTCCGTCGCGCGGGCCATCGTGCTCCGGCAGCTCACCGGTGCGCCGCGCAGCCGGCACCAGCTCGAGCAGGCCCTGGCGCGGCGCGGGGTCGACGAGGAGATCTCCACGCGTGTCCTGGACCGCTTCACCGAGGTCGGTCTGATCGACGACGCGGAGTACGCCCACCTGGTCGTCCGCTCGCAGCGGGAGAGCCGCGGACTGGCGCGTCGCGCCCTCGCCGTCGAGCTGCGACGCCGCGGTGTCGGGGACCCCGAGGCGCAGGATGCGCTCGCGACGGTGCAGCCGGAGGACGAGGAGGCGTCCGCACGGACCCTGCTGCGCCGGAAGTGGCACGCGGGTCGTGACCTCGCGCCGGAGGTCCGGGCGCGGCGAGCGATGGCGATGCTGGCCCGCAAGGGCTACCCCGCCTCGCTCGCTGCACGGTTGGTGCGGGAGATGATGGAGGCGTCCGGGAGCGGCGTGCCGATGGATCAGCAGGATCCATGGGAACCTGAGGCGCCCGACTAGGTCCACCGCGCACGAAGGAGCCGCATGGGAGAGGTCGCGACGGTCCTCGTCCTGCTGCTGGCGTGCCTCATCGCGCTCGTCCTGGTCCTGCTGGCGCGGCGCGAGGCGGAGGCGCACCGGCGCCAGGCGCTCGCCGACGCCACCGCGCAGAAGGACGAGGCGCGGGCGCGGCTCGAGGAGCTGCAGGCCCGTGAGGAGCGGCTCGCCCGCCGGGAGCAGGGGCTGGCCGACGAGCACCACGAGCTGCGCCGGCTCGTCGAGGGGGCCGAGCGCCGCGCCGCCGAGGCCGAGGCCGAGCGGGAGGCGGCCCGGACGCTGCGGGCACAGGCCGAGCGGGAGCGGGCGGAGGCCCAGGCGCTGCAGGCCGAGGCGTCCCGGCGCAGCGCCGAGGCCGACGCGACCGTGGCGCAGCGCCTCGAGGCGCTGTCCGGCCTGTCTGCCGAGGAGGCGCGGCAGGAGCAGCTCCGGCTGGCCGTGGCACGGGCGCAGAGCGAGGCCGAGGCCCAGGTGCGGCGCGTCGAGGCACGGGCGCGCCGGACGGCGGACGACCGGGCGCGCGGTGTGGTCGCGTCCGCCGTCCAGCGGATCGCCGGGCCGACGAGTGCCCAGAGCGTGGTCACCGTCCTGCCGCTGCCCGCGGAGGAGATGAAGGGCCGGATCATCGGCAAGGAGGGCCGGAACATCCGGGCCTTCGAGGCGCTCACCGGCGTCAACGTCATCATCGACGACACCCCGGACTCCGTGACGCTGTCGAGCTTCGACGCGGAGCGTCGGGAGGTCGCCGCGGTCGCGCTCGAGGCGCTCATGGCGGACGGGCGGATCCATCCGCAGCGGATCGAGATCGCGTACGCGGAGGCCCTCGCCGGCGCGCAGGACCGGGCGGTCGCCGCGGGCCACGACGCCGCTGAGCGCGCCGGGGTCGCCCACCTGCACCCCGACCTGGTGGAGGTGCTCGGTCGGCTCCGGCTGCGGACGAGCTACGGCCAGAACGTCCTGGCGCACCTGGTGGAGTGCGCGCACCTCGCCGGGGCGATGGCTGCCGAGATCGGCGCCGACGTCGAGACGGCGCGCCGGGCGGCCTTCCTGCACGACATCGGCAAGGCGCTCACCGCCGAGCGGCCCGGGACGCACGCAGCCCTGGGCGCCGAGCTCGCCCAGCGCCTGGGGGAGACGTCCGTCGTCGTCAACGCGATCGCCGCTCACCACGACGAGGTGCCGATGGAGTCGGTCGAGGCGGTCCTCGTCCAGGCCGCGGACGCGTGCTCCGCCGGACGTCCGGGGGCCCGCCGCGAAGAGCTGGACCAGTACATCGAGCGGATGGACACGCTGGAGTCACTCGTGGCCGCCCACGCCGGGGTGCGCAAGGCCGTCGCCATGGCCGCGGGCCGCGAGGTGCGGGTCGTCGTCGAGCCCAGCGTCGTGGACGACCGCGCACTGCCCGAGATGGCCGGCGCGATCGCCCGTCACATCGAGAAGGACCTCAGCTTCCCCGGCGAGATCACGGTGACGGTGGTCCGGGAGCTGCGCGCCAGCGCGACGGCGGGCTGACCGCCAGGACACAGGGCACTGCGTGCGGCGAGGGCCTGCCTTCGGCGGCTCGGTGCTGGGTGCTTCCTCGTGTGTGCGCGTCCTCAGGGACGCGGCATGTTCCCCGGGGTGTTCTGGGCGACCTGTGCCTCGTCCAGCGCGGTGTCGTCCACGGCCGAGGGCCGGTCCGACCGGCGGTTGAGCCGGCGCGCCAGGGACGACAACGCCATGTTCACGACGAGGTACACCGACGCCCCGACGACGAACAGCGCCAGGGAGTACCGCTCGCCGAAGAACGCCGTGTTGAGCTGGATGGACCGCAGCAGCTCGGCGTAGCCGACGATGAACCCCAGCGCGGAGTCCTTGAGCAGGACGACGAGCTGGGCGACCAGGCTCGGCATCATGGTCCGGACGGCCTGCGGGAGCAGGATCGTGAACAGGGTCTGGCCACGCGACAGCCCGATCGCGTAGGCCGCCTCGGCCTGGCCCTTGGGCAGGGATGCCAGACCGGCGCGCAGGATCTCGGCGAAGACCGCCATGTTGTAGACGACGAGCCCGAACACGACGGACTGGAACGCGCTGAGCCCGAACGCCAGGAGCGCGAAGAACATCATGAGCAGGACGGGCAGCCCGCGGAACACCTCGACGACCACGACGGCCGGGGTGCGCGCGACGCGCGACCGGGCCGTGCGCCAGACCGCCAGGAGGAACCCGAGGGCCAGGGCGATCGGGGCCGCCACGACGGCCGCCCGCAGCGTCGCACCGAGGCCACGGATGACGAGCGAGGACCAGACGTCGGCGGCCTCCTGGTTGCGCGGCGGGTCGTACAGGACGTCCCAGCGGTCGGCGCCGAGCAGCCCTTGGGCCGCGGCGTAGACGAGGGAGGCAGCGACCAGGCCGACAAGGACGACGGCACCGACGATCGAGCCGATCCGCTGGCGCCGCAGCGACACCGGTCCCGGGGCGTCGTACAGGACGGAGCTCATCGGCTGAACGCCACCTTCCGCTCGACCGCACCGGCGAGCGCGCCGAGCGGGATGGTGATGAGGAGGTAGAAGATCGCGACGCCCGCGAGGATCCAGAGCACGTCGCCGGGGTTGGCGGTGGACAGTCGCCGGCCCATCCCGGTGAGCTCGACGAGGCCGAAGCCGGCGGCGACCGAGGTGTTCTTGGTCAGCGCGATGAAGACGTTGATGAGGGGTGGCACCACGGTGCGCAGAGCCTGGGGCAGGACCACGAGGTTCAGGGTCTGGCCGAACGTCAGGCCGATCGCGCGGGCCGCCTCCGCCTGGCCCATGCCGACGCTGTTGATGCCGGAGCGGACTGCCTCGGCCACGAAGGCCGCCGTGTAGGTCCCCAGGCAGAAGATCGCCAGCGTCACGAAGCTGATCGGGGGGAGCGGCAGCAGCTGGGGTGCGATCAGCAGCAGGAAGAAGAAGACGAGCGTCAGCGGCATGTTCCGCAGGACCTCGACGTACGCCGCGGAGACCCAGCGCAGCGGGGCGATGGGCGAGACCCGCATCGCCGCGAGCACCAGCCCGAGGGCCATGGCGAGGGCACCCGACCACAGCGTCAGCCGGAGCGTGAGCAGGAACCCCTGACCGTAGAGGTCGAGGTTGGCGACGATGGCGTCCACGGGACAGCCGCCTCCTTCGGTGCAGGGCGCGTGCGCGCCGACGCGGTGGTGCCGGTCAGGTCCCCGGCAGGGCCGCCGGCGCGTGGGCG
>JACIXM010000236.1 GCA_014360395.1 Actinotalea sp. | reverse complement strand
CCGGGAACGGGACGGGGGCCGGGGTGGGACCGGTCCGGTGGAGGCCGCCGTCGCGCGTGTCGACGCGCCGGCCGACATCCGCATCCGCGGCGGCCTCGGCTCGGGCCGCCGCACGCTCGCCGCCGCGCTGCGTGTCCGCCGGGGGTGGCGCGCGCGGGTCGACGATCTGGACGTCGTCGCGGCGCCCGGCGCCGAGCCGGTCGCACCGCCGGACGCGGAGATCGTGTGCCTGCGCACCGCCCCCTGCCGCCACGAGGAGGCGTGGGTGCGGCGCCCGCGCCGGCACCCACTGCTGGTGGTGGCCGTCGGGGTCGACGACGACGAGGACCCGCCGCACTGGTCCCGTGGGCTTCCCGCCGTCGACGCGCGCGAGCCCGGGCACCGGTCGGTCGACGGCGTCGTGTCCTTCCTCGAACGCGCCCTGCATGATCTGTCGGCGACCCGGGTGGCCCGTCTCGAGGCCGAGTTGGAGATGCTCGCGGTCCACGACGAGGTGGGCGATCTCGCCGAGGCCGCCCTGTGCGCCCTGGGCGCGCCCGCACTCCCCGGATCGGCGGCGACGTGACCGCCGCTCCGGCCCCGCCCCGCGAGCTGACGATCGCGGTGCTGGGGGCCCGGGACTCCGCCGCCCCCGCCGTTGCCTCGGCGCTGTCCGCCGCAGCGGGCACAGCGTTGTCCGCCGCCGCGGGCCCGGCCGCCGACGCCGGAGCCCGGATCCGCGTGCTCGTCGACGCCGCACCCGAGGACCGGCCCGACGCGGCGGTCCTCGTCGTCGACGCCGTCTGCCCGGTGCGCCCCGACGACGTCGAGGTCGCGCGCGGCGTGGCCGCCCGCCTGCCGATGGCGGTGGCCGTGGCCGGGCGCGCCCGCACGTGCACGGCCGAGCACCTCTCGGAGACGGTCGACGTCACCACCCGCCGCCTGGTCGACGCCGGAGTGAGGTGTCCGGTCCACGTCGTCGCCGACGGCCACCCCGGCGCCCCCGCCGCGCTGCTGTCGTCGCTGCTGGCCGCGGTGCACGCGGGCTCCGCACCCACCGCGCCACCCGCCCCCGGCCCGCGGCGCGCCGGGCCCGACCCGGCGACCGCCACCGTCGACTGGCTCCTCGCCCGCCGCACCGAGGCCATCACCACGCGCTCCCAGGCGCTGCGCCAGGACGTGCAGGCGCTGCGCATGGAGGTGGTCCAGGACCTGCACCGGTCCGTGCGCGACCTCGGTGGCCGCGCCCGCGAGGAGCTCGCCGCCGCGCCGCGCTCCCGCGTCGACGCCCTCGTGCACCGCCTCGCCGCCGACGCCGACGCCGCGGTGGCCGCCACCGTCGCCCGCGCCGACCGCCGCGCCGACGCCCTCGTCGCCCGGCATCTCGGCTCGACCGCCCCGGCCGGACCGCGGATCCCCGCGCCGACGAGCGGCCTGACGCCGGGGCGCCCGCCCCGCAACACCGGGGAGGAACTGCTCGTCATGATCACCGGCGCCGCCGGCGGCACCGGCGTGGGCCGGATGTTGCTGGCCCCGCTCGCCGAGGTGCCCGGCGCCGCGGCGCTCGTCATCCCGCTGGCGCTGCTGTGCGGCGTGGCGCTGGGGTGGGTCACCGTCACCGTGCGCCGGACGCAGGCGCTGCGCACGCACACCGTCGCCGCGGTGGGCGACAGGCTCGCGGCGCTGCGCGCCGAGACCGAACAGTCCCTCGGCTCGCGGATCCTCGCCGCCGAGGCCACGATCACCGACGGGTTCGCCCACGATCCCGGGCCCCGGGTCACCGACCTCGACCGGCGCATCCGCCGGGTGCGTGCCGAGCAGGCCGCCCGGCCCCACACCACCG
>JACIXM010000235.1 GCA_014360395.1 Actinotalea sp. | reverse complement strand
CCCGCCGCCGGCGGTGGTCACCGCGCGCGCCCGTCGTGCGGCCCGGACGGACCCTCCGGCGCGCCACCGCCCGCGAGGGTGCCCGGCTCGCCGAGGGAGGTCGGCGGCCCGCTCCCGACGGCATCGCTCGGCGTGGTCCGCAGCGCCGCGCCGTCGACGAGCTCGGACGAGCGCAGCTGCCACGGGACCGACGCGACGACCACGCCCGGCGTGAGGAGCAGCCTGCTCTTGAGGCGGGTCGCGCTCTGGTTGTGCAGCAGCTGCTCCCACCAGTGCCCGACGACGTACTCGGGCACGTAGACGACGACCAGGTCTCGCGGGCTGCGCCGACGGATCGACCGGATGTACCCGACGACGGGCCGGGTGAGGTCCCGGTACGGCGAGTCGAGGATCCGCAGGGGCACCGGGAGGTCGAGGGCGTCCCACTGCCGGCGCAGGTCCGCGGCCTCCTCCCGGTCGACGGCGACCGTGAGCGCCTCCAGCGACGAAGGACGGGTGGCGCGCGCGTACGCCAACGCGCGCATCGTCGGCTTGTGCAGCCGGGACACGAGGACGACGGCGTGCACGCGGCTCGGCAGGGCCCGGGACGCAGCCGGGTCCTCCACGGCGAGCTCGTCGCGGACGGCGTCGTAGTGCCGGTGCACGGCGCGCATGAGCACGTAGAACGCGAGGATGGCCAGCGCCGTGATCCAGGCCCCGCGCGTGAACTTGGTGACGACCACGACGACCAGCACGGTGGCGGTCAGCGACAGGCCCGAGGCGTTGATCGCCCTCGACCGGATCATCCGGGCCCGGTTGCGCGGGTCGTGCTCGGTGCGCAGGGCGCGGTTCCAGTGCCGCACCATCCCCAGCTGACTCAGCGTGAAGGAGACGAACACCCCGACGATGTAGAGGTAGATGAGGCGCGTGACCTGGGCGTCGAAGGCCACGATGAGCACACCGGCGCCCACCGCGAGGAAGATGATCCCGTTCGAGAAGGCCAGCCGGTCGCCCCGGGTGTGCAGCTGGCGGGGCAGGAAACCGTCCCGGGCGAGGATCGACCCGAGGACCGGGAACCCGCCGAAGGCGGTGTTGGCCGCGAGCACGAGGATCAACCCGGCCGCCACGGTGACCAGGTAGAACGCCGCGGGGAAGCCCTGGAACACGACTTCCGCGAGCTGACCGAGCACCGGGTCCTGCGCGTAGTCCTCGCCGACGGGCACGCCGTCGCGCAGGAGCTGGGTCCCGGGGTCCTCGACGTACCGCACACCGGCTGCGCGGGCCAGGAACAGGATGGACATGATGAAGCTGATCGAGAACACGGCCAGGAGCAGCAGCGTCGTCGCCGCGTTCCGGCTCTTGGGCGGGCGGAACGCGGGCACGCCGTTGCTGATCGCCTGGACCCCGGTGAGGGCGGCGGCACCCGAGGCGAAGGCACGCAGGACGAGGAACGCCCCGGCCAGCCCGACGAGGCCCTGCTCCAACCCCTCCACGGGCTGGATGTCCAGGTCGGCGCTGGCGGCCTGCGGCAGGGTGCCCGCCGCCCACCGGACGTACCCGACCACGGCGGTGAGCCCCACGGCCGCCATGAACAGGTAGGTCGGGACGGCGAACAGCCGGCCGGACTCCTTCACGCCCCGGAGGTTGAGGATCATCAGCACGGCGACGAGCCCCAGGGCCAGCTCGACCTCCGCCCCGCGCAGGGCCGGCACCGCGGCCGCGGCGTACTGGGCGCCGGCGCTGACGGACACGGCCACGGTCAGGACGTAGTCCACCAGCAGAGCGCTCGCCACCCCGAGCCCGGCACGGGGGCCCAGGTTCACCGTGGCGATCTCGTAGTCGCCACCCCCGGAGGGGTAGGCCCGCACGTTCTGCCGGTACGACGCGATGACCACCGCCATGACGACTGCCACGACCAGGCCGACCCAGGGG
>JACIXM010000234.1 GCA_014360395.1 Actinotalea sp. | reverse complement strand
GAGCCGGGCACCCTCGCGGGCGGTGGCGCGCCGGAGGGTCCGTCCGTGCCGCACGACGGGCGCGCGCGGTGACCACCGCCGGCGGCGGGCAGGACGGGCTGGTCGACCTCGAGGTGGGCGCGGTCGCCCACGGGGGGCACTGCGTGGCCCGCCACGAGGGCCGGGTCGTGTTCGTCCGGCACACCCTCCCCGGGGAGCGCGTCCGCGCCCGGCTGACCGAGGCGGCGCCCGGTGCTCGCTTCTGGCGCGCGGACGCCGTGGAGGTCCTCGAGGCCTCGCCGGACCGCGTTCCCTCGGCGTGGCCCGAGGCGGGTCCGGGCGGGGTCGGCGGCGGCGAGCTCGCGCACGTCGCGCTCCCCGCCCAGCGCGCGTGGAAGAGCGCGGTCGTCGCGGAGCAGCTGCGCCGGCTCGCCGGCGACGAGCGGGACGTGCGGGTGGAGGCGGCTCCCGGGGACGACGAGCGCCGCGGCCTGCGCTGGCGCACGCGCGTCGAGCTCGTCGCCGACGCCGAGGGCCGCGCGGGCATGCACCGGCACCGCTCGCACGACGTCGTGGCGCTGCGCGACATGCCGCTGGCGGTCGAGGACGCCGACGTGTCGGGCGTGCTCGCGCGCCGGTGGCCGCCGGGGGCACGGCTGACGCTGGTGGCGCCGTCCGGCGGTGACCGGCCGCTGCTCCTCGTCGACGGCGTGCCGTGGGCACGGGGCGGACCGGACACCCGCCCGACGGCGCGCTCCTCGGTCCGGGAGACGCTCCGGCGCGGCGCCGCCGAGCTGTCGTGGCGCGTCGCCGGCAACGGGTTCTGGCAGGTGCACCGGCAGGCGCCCGCGGTGCTCGTCGGCGCCGTGCTCGAGGCCCTCGGTCCCGCGGGCCTCGCCGGCGCGCGCGTGGCCGACCTCTACGCGGGCGCGGGTCTGTTCAGCCTGCCGCTCGCGGACGCGGTGGGGGACGCCGGCGGCGTCGTGGCGGTCGAGGGCGATGCCCGCGCGGTGCGGGACCTGCGGCGCAACGTCCACGACCGGGCGCAGGTGCAGATCCACCGCGGGGGCGTCGCCGACGTCCTGCGCAGCGGTGCGGTCGGGACGGCCGACGTCGTCGTGCTCGACCCGCCGCGGGTCGGGGCCGGACGCGCCGTCGTCGACGGTGTCGCAGCGCTGGGCGCCGAGCGGGTGGTGCTCGTGGCCTGCGACCCGGCGGCGCTCGCACGTGACGTCGCCCTGCTCGGCGCGGCCGGTTACGTGCTGCGGGAGGTCCGGGCCTTCGACCTGTTCCCCATGACGCACCACGTGGAGGCCGTGGCAGTGCTGACCAGGCCCGCGCCCGCCTGACCGCCGGGGCGGGACCATGCTGATCAGGCCGTACGACCGCGTCGAGGACGAGGCGTCGCTCTTCGACATGATCCTCCAGGAGGGCGGCGGCTGGAGCGAGTACCTCGGGCCGTCCGACCGTCACCGCTACGCGACGGCGCTCGCTTCGAGCACCACGTACGTGGCCCGCGAGGACGCCGTCGTCTGCGGCTACGTGCGTTGCCGCGGCGACGACGGGCTCGGGGTCTACGTCCACGACCTGCTGGTGCGCCGGTCCCACCGCGGACGTCACCTCGGGCGGGCGCTCCTGGACCGCGTCCGGGCCGACTTCGGCGGCCAGCCCGTCTACGTCCTCAGCGACGTCGACGCGTACTACGAGGGGCTCGGCTACCCCCGGGCGGGCTCGGTCTTCCGCGTCGTCGACGGCACCGGGGGCGGTGGGTGAGGACCGACGGCCCGCCGACCGGGGCGGGCCCGTGCAGGAGGCGACCGCAAAGGATTGCATTCGAGGGCGCGAGTTGCGAGACTGCTGCCTGAGGGCAAACGGACCGCAGGCGGCTGCAACGGAGCACCCATGACGTCGATGCTGGTCCCGCTGTTCGGCAGGAGCCCGGCGGGCCGGTCGGCAGCGACCGCGGCGACGGCGGGTCCGGGATCAGCCGCAGAGCGGACACGGTTAGGGTGATCACGCTCCGTCCGGTCCAGGCGGTCGACGTCCTCGCGACGCCCCGAGGCGTGCGCCCCGCGGACCCGGACGGCCCCACATCTTCCCGCGACGGCGCGGGACCACGAAGGAGAGAGCGCAGATGATCGAGGACCTCGTCACCGGGTTGTCCGTCCCCACGGACCTGTGGATCGGCGGGCAGTGGCGGCCGGCCGCGGACGGCGGCCGCTTCGACGTCCTGGACCCGGCGACCGCGCGGCCCATCGCCTCCGTCGCGAACGGCACCGTCGAGGACGCACTGGCCTGTGTCGACGCCGCCGATGCCGCGGCCGCGGGCTGGGCAGCCACGCCGCCGCGGCAGCGCGGGGAGATCCTCCGCCGGGCGTTCGAGCTCATGATCGAGCGCGAGGACGAGATCGCCGAGCTCATGGTCCGGGAGAACGGCAAGGCGCGGGCCGACGCGCTGGGCGAGCTGCGCTACGCCGCCGAGTTCTTCCGGTGGTTCTCCGAGGAGGCCGTCCGCATCACCGGCGAGGTCCGGACCGCGCCGGCCGGGACCAACCAGATCATGGTCATCCGACAGCCCATCGGCATCTCCTTCCTCATCACGCCGTGGAACTTCCCGGCGGCGATGGCGACCCGCAAGATGGGTCCCGCCCTCGCGGCCGGCTGCACGGTCCTGCTCAAGCCCGCCTCGGAGACGCCGCTGACCGCGCTGGTCATCGCGGACATCCTGCGCGAGGCCGGCGTCCCCGACGGCGTCGTCAACGTGCTGCCCTCGCGGCGGTCCGGTGCGGTGGCGGACGCGGTGCTGTCGGACCCGCGCGTGCGCAAGCTCTCGTTCACCGGCTCCACCGAGGTCGGCCGGACCCTGCTGCGCACGGCGTCGGAGCAGGTGATCTCGTGCTCGATGGAGCTCGGCGGCAACGCCCCGCTGCTCGTGCTCGAGGACGCCGACCTCGACGTGGCGGTCGAGGGCGCGCTCCTGGCCAAGATGCGCAACGCGGGCGAGGCGTGCACCGCGGCGAACCGGATGTACGTGCACCGCTCGGTCGCCGACGAGTTCACCCGGCGCCTCGGTGAGCGGATGGGCGCGCTCAGCGTCGGTCCTGGCGTGGACGACGCGGCGGTCGGTCCGCTGGTCAACCAGTCCTCGCTGGACAAGGTCGACGAGCTGGTGCAGGACGCCATCTCCGAGGGTGCGACGGTCGTCGTCGGCGCCGCGCGCGGCGAGGGCGACGGGTACTTCTACACCCCCACCGTGCTGTCCGGTGTCTCGCCCACCTCCCGGATCCTCGACGAGGAGATCTTCGGCCCGGTCGCACCCGTCGTGGTGTTCGACACGGACGAGGAGGCGGTCCGGCTCGCCAACCGCACGGAGTACGGCCTGGTGGCCTACGTCTTCACCGGCGACCTCGCCCGCGGCCTGCGCATCAGCGAGGCGCTCGAGGCGGGGATGGTGGGCCTCAACCGTGGTGTCGTCTCCGACCCGGCCGCGCCCTTCGGCGGCGTGAAGCAGTCGGGGATCGGGCGCGAGGGCGGCCACGAGGGCCTCCTGGAGTACACCGAGTCCAAGTACATCGCCGTCCAGTGGTGACCACACCCCGCGCTGGAGGGCAGCAGGACGCGATTTGATCATCCGCACGGACGAGACCTGAGGACACGAGGCGAGGGGGAGGGGCGTTGAACTCGACGCTGAAGGAGGTCGCCGAGCGTGCCGGGGTGCACCCGGGCACGGCATCACGTGCGCTCAACCCCCAGACCCAGGCCCTCGTCAGCGATGCGACCGTGCGGCGCGTGCAGGCAGCGGCGAAGGCCTTGAGCTACCGGCCGAACTCCATGGCCCGGGGTCTGAAGACCAACCGGACGACCATGGTGGGCATCGTCGTGCCCGACCTGTCGAACCCGCTCTTCCCGCCGATCGTCCGCGGCGCCGAGGAGGTCCTCTCGCGGGCCGGCTACACGTGTCTCATCGCCGACACGGACAACGACCCCCGTCGTGAGGCGGACAGCTTCGAGACCCTCCGGGGCCGCCATGTCGACGGTCTCATCGTGGCCTCGGCGGAGCGGGACGACGACGCCGTGCGCGCGGTCGCCGAGGCCGGCGTGCCGATCGTGCTCATCAACCGTCGCACCGATCGCGCGCGGGTCCCCGCCGTGATGGGCGACGACTGGGCGGGCATCGAGCAGTCGGTCCGGCACCTCGTCGAGCTGGGGCACCGGTGCATCGCCCACCTGTCGGGTCCGGAGCACCTGTCGACCGGCGTGGAGCGTGCGCGGGCCTTCCGGCACGCCGTCGTCGAGCTCGGGGCCGACGACGATCCCGCGCTGTCCGAGGCCTGCCGGACGTACTCCGTCGAGGAGGGCGCCCGCGCGGCGCGGGTGCTCCTGGACCGGGTCGGCGACCGGGCGACGGCGATCGTGGCCGGCAACGACCAGATCGCCGTCGGCGTCCTGGACGTGCTCCGGGAACGGGGACTGGTCTGCCCGCGCGATCTCAGCGTGGTCGGCTACAACGACATGCCGTTCATGGACAAGCTCTCGCCCGCGCTCACGACCGTCCACGTGCCGCACGAGGACATCGGGCGGGAGGCGGCGCAGACCCTGGTGCGGTGGCTGTCGGGCGAGAACGGCGCCCCGAGCGCGACCACGACGCTCCCGGTCGACCTCGTGGTGCGCGAGTCGACCGCACCCCCGCGCGACGGCCGCGGACAGCCCGGGTAGCGCGCAGGAGCCGGAGCGACGCCCGGCGCCGGTCCGTCCGCAGCACGGGCGGCGCGCCGGGGGCGTCGTCGGCTAGCATGTCTCTTGATGTCGAGATACTTGCCGCGCGGCTCGGCGCTGTCGCCGACGCGACCGCCGGCGAGGCCCACCACCACCTGTGAGGAGCCGCCATGAGCACCGTCGACACGTTCGGGTCGAGAGGTCGTCTGGAGGTGGGGGACGCCTCCTACGAGATCTACCGGCTCTCCGCCGTCCCGGGCCTGCAGCGCCTGCCGTTCAGCCTCAAGATCCTCGCCGAGAACCTGCTGCGCACCGAGGACGGTGCCAACGTCACGGCCGACCATGTCAACGCGTTGGCCGCCTGGGAGCCGACGGCGGAGCCGAGCACCGAGATCCAGTTCACGCCGGCCCGTGTGGTCATGCAGGACTTCACCGGCGTGCCCTGCGTCGTGGACCTGGCGACGATGCGCGAGGCCGTGGCCGAGCTCGGCGGCGACCCCGCGCGGATCAACCCGCTCGCCCCGGCCGAGCTCGTCATCGACCACTCGGTGCAGATCGACGTCGCGGGCCGCCGGGACGCCTTCGAGCGCAACGTCGAGCTGGAGTACCAGCGCAACCGCGAGCGGTACCAGTTCCTGCGCTGGGGCCAGACGGCGTTCGACGACTTCAAGGTCGTCCCGCCGGGCACCGGCATCGTCCACCAGGTCAACCTCGAGTACCTCGCGCGCGGGGTCATGACCCGTGAGGTCGACGGGGCGCTGCGCGCGTACCCCGACACCTGCGTGGGCACCGACTCCCACACGACGATGGTCAACGGCCTCGGGGTGCTCGGCTGGGGCGTGGGCGGCATCGAGGCGGAGGCCGCCATGCTCGGCCAGCCGGTCTCGATGCTCATCCCGCGGGTCGTCGGCTTCAAGCTCACGGGCTCGATCCCGGCGGGCGTCACGGCGACCGACGTCGTCCTGACGATCACCCAGCTGCTGCGCCAGCACGGCGTCGTCGGGAAGTTCGTCGAGTTCTACGGGGCCGGCGTGGCCGAGGTCCCGCTCGCCAACCGCGCGACGATCGGCAACATGAGCCCGGAGTTCGGCTCGACCTGCGCGATCTTCCCCATCGACGACGTCACGCTCGACTACCTGCGCCTGACCGGCCGACCCGCCGACCAGGTGGCGCTCGTCGAGGCCTACGCCAAGGAGCAGGGCCTCTGGCACGACCCGAGCGCGCCGGACTACGTCGAGCCCACGTTCTCCGAGTACCTCGAGCTGGACCTGTCGACCGTCGTGCCGTCGATCGCCGGGCCGAAGCGGCCGCAGGACCGGATCGAGCTGACCGAGGCGAAGGAGGCGTTCGCCTCCTCGATCCTCGACTACGTCGACGACGAGACGGCGGACGTCGTCCGAGCCGCACGCCACGGCCTCGACGCGTCGGTCGAGGAGACGTTCCCCGCGTCCGACCCGATCGCGGCCGGCGAGCACGCCGACGACTCCGACGCGCCGGTGCACCCGGGGCACGCGGACGCGGCCCGGCGTCCCCACCGGCGCGTGCCGGTCACCCTCGCCGACGGGACGCAGACCGAGCTCGACCACGGCTCGGTCGTCATCGCGTCGATCACGTCCTGCACGAACACCTCCAACCCGTCCGTCATGCTCGCCGCGGCGCTGCTGGCCAAGAACGCCGTCGCCCAGGGCCTGCGCGCCCAGCCGTGGGTGAAGACCTCCATGGCACCGGGCTCGAAGGTCGTCACCGACTACTACGAGAAGGCCGGTCTGTGGCCGTACCTGGAGAAGCTCGGCTTCCACCTGGTCGGCTACGGCTGCGCGACCTGCATCGGCAACTCCGGGCCCCTGCCGGAGGAGGTGTCCGAAGTCGTCAACGAGCACGACCTCGCCGTCGTCTCGGTCCTGTCGGGCAACCGCAACTTCGAGGGCCGGATCAACCCGGACGTGAAGATGAACTACCTCGCGTCGCCGCCCCTGGTCATCGCGTACGCCCTGGCCGGGACGATGGACTTCGACTTCGACGCCGAGCCGCTGGGCCACACCGAGGCGGGGGAGCCGGTGTTCCTGCGCGACATCTGGCCCTCGGCCCAGGAGGTGCAGGCCACGATCGACGCGTCGATCGACTCCGAGATGTTCGCCAAGGACTACGCCGACGTCTTCACCGGCGACGAGCGCTGGCAGACCCTGCCGACCCCGTCCGGCGACACGTTCGCGTGGGACCCGGAGTCGACGTACGTGCGCAAGCCCCCGTACTTCGAGGGCATGGGCGCGACGCCGGAGCCCGTCTCGGACATCGCCGGTGCGCGCGTGCTGGCCAAGCTCGGCGACTCCGTCACGACGGACCACATCAGCCCCGCCGGCTCGATCAAGGCCGACAGCCCGGCGGGCCGGTACCTGGCCGAGCACGGGGTCGAGCGCAAGGACTTCAACTCCTACGGCTCCCGCCGCGGGAACCACGAGGTGATGATCCGGGGGACCTTCGCCAACATCCGGCTGCGCAACCAGCTCGTGCCGGGGGTCGAGGGCGGCGTCACCGTCAACCACCTCACCGGCGAGCAGACCTCGATCTACGACGCGGCGGTCGCGTACGAGGCCGCGGGCGTCCCGCTGGTCGTGCTCGGCGGCAAGGAGTACGGCTCCGGCTCCTCGCGGGACTGGGCCGCCAAGGGCACGCGCCTTCTCGGCGTGCGCGCCGTCATCGCGGAGAGCTTCGAGCGCATCCACCGCTCGAACCTCATCGGGATGGGTGTCCTTCCCCTGCAGTTCCCCGAGGGGGAGAACGCCGACTCGCTCGGGCTGGACGGCACCGAGACGTTCTCGATCAGCGGCGTCACCGCCCTGAACGAGGGCACGACGCCGCGGAGCGTCGCGGTGCGCGCGGAGAAGTCGGACGGCACGGTGGTCGAGTTCGACGCCGTGGTCCGGATCGACACCCCGGGTGAGGCGGACTACTACCGCACCGGCGGCATCCTGCAGTACGTGCTCCGGTCGCTCGTCGCGTCCTGAGCCCGTCCACGGCGGCGGTGGCCCTGACGGGCCGCCGCCGCCGCGTCGTGGATG
>JACIXM010000233.1 GCA_014360395.1 Actinotalea sp. | reverse complement strand
CTCCTCGGTCAGGGCGGGGGCGGGCCGGCCGGGCCCGGGACGGCGCTGGGCCCGACCGGGTGGTGCCGGTCGGGCCCTGCGGGGGTCGTCGGGCTCAGCGCGTCGGGGCGCCGTGCTCCTCCAGGAGGCGGTCGGTCTCGTCCTGGATGTCGAGGGCGACCTCGGCGAAGGCCGAGGCGTGCCGGCGGGCGTGGTGCGCGCAGAAGAGCAGCTCGCCCGTGGGCAGCACCACACGGACGTAGGCCTGGGCGCCGCAGCGGTCACAGCGGTCGGCCGCGGTCAGCGGGGATCTCGTCGTCGTCGTCACGCGACCATGAAAGCATCCGACGGGCGTCCCGGCCTCCTCCGGGCGGGATGGTTCGCTGTCCGCGTAGCGCGGCGGGGGCGTGCCAGGTACTCCAGACCGCGCCGCGGGTCGTGGGCGGGACGTACGGTCCCGGACCCGCAGGGGCGTCGGCGGCACGTCGCGGAGGGCGCGTCCGACCGAGCGTCTACCCTCGTGGACGTGACCAGCACGCTGTCGGAGTCGAGCTACACCGCACGCCACCTCTCCGTCCTGGAGGGCCTGGAGGCGGTGCGCAAACGTCCGGGCATGTACATCGGGACCACCGACTCCCGGGGACTCATGCACTGCCTGTGGGAGATCATCGACAACTCCGTCGACGAGGCCCTCGGCGGGCACTGCGACCGCATCGAGATCGTGCTCCACCGGGACAGCTCGGTGGAGGTGCGGGACAACGGGCGCGGGATCCCCGTCGACGTCGAGCCCAAGACCGGGCTGACCGGCGTCGAGGTCGTCTTCACGAAGCTCCATGCCGGGGGCAAGTTCGGCGGGGGCTCGTACGCGGCCTCGGGCGGCCTGCACGGGGTCGGCGCGAGCGTCGTCAACGCCCTGAGCGCCCGCCTGGACGTCGAGGTCGACCGCAACGGCCGGACGCACCGGATGACGTTCCACCGCGGCGAGCCGGGCGTGTACGCCGACGGCGGACGTCCCGACCCCGACGCGGCGTTCTCGCCGTTCGTCGACGCCTCCGAGCTGGCGGTCCTCGGCAAGGTGCCCCGGGCGCGGACGGGCACCCGGGTGCGCTACTGGGCGGACCGGCAGGTCTTCCCGGCGTCCGCGGTGTTCTCCTACGACGAGCTCGTCTCGCGCGTGCGCCAGACGACGTTCCTGGTCCCGGGGCTGACCGTGACCGTCCGGGACGAGCGCGGGCTGCCCGGGACGCCCGGCGCCGACGGGCCGCACGAGGAGACCTTCGTGCACCACGGCGGCGCCGTGGACTTCGTCGAGTTCCTCGCCCCCGACCCCGCCCTGACGGACACGTGGCGCCTGACCGGGTCCGGCAGGTTCACCGAGACGGTGCCGGTGCTCGACGACCGCGGCCACCTGACCTCCCAGGAGGTCGAGCGCGAGTGCGAGGTCGACGTCGCGCTCCGCTGGGGCACGGGGTACGAGACCGAGATGCGGACCTTCGTCAACATCATCGCCACCCCGAAGGGCGGGACCCACCTCGCCGGGTTCGAGCAGAGCCTGCTCAAGACGCTGCGCAAGGCGGTCGAGCAGAACGCCCGGCGGCTCAAGGTCTCCACGAAGGACTCCAGCGAGCGGCTCGAGAAGGACGACGTCATGGCGGGCCTCACCGCCGTCCTGACCGTGCGGCTCGCCGAGCCGCAGTTCGAGGGCCAGACCAAGGAGGTGCTCGGCACCGGTCCCGTGCGGGGCATCGTCGCCAAGGTGGTCGAGAAGGAGCTGTCCGCGCTGCTGACCTCGAGCAAGCGCGACCACAAGGCGCAGGCGTCCCTGCTGCTGGACAAGGTCGTGGCGGAGATGCGGGCCCGGCTCTCGGCCCGCAAGCAGAAGGAGATCTCGCGGCGCAAGAACGCCCTGGAGACCTCGGCACTGCCGGCCAAGCTGGCCGACTGCCGCAGCGACGACGTCGACCGCAGCGAGCTGTTCATCGTCGAGGGGGACAGCGCGCTCGGTACCGCGAAGCTGGCCCGGAACTCCGACTTCCAGGCCCTGCTGCCGATCCGGGGCAAGATCCTCAACGTCCAGAAGGCCTCGATCTCCGACATGCTCCGCAACGCGGAGTGCGCGGCGATCATCCAGGTCATCGGCGCCGGGTCCGGACGCAGCTTCGACCTGGACGCCGCGCGCTACGGCAAGATCGTCCTGATGACCGACGCCGATGTGGACGGTGCGCACATCCGGACGCTGCTGCTGACCCTGTTCTTCCGGTACATGCGACCGCTCGTGGACGCCGGGCGCGTCTACGCGGCCGTGCCCCCCCTGCACCGGGTGGAGGTCGTCGGGGGAGGGGCCCGGAAGACGGAGTACCTGTACACCTACTCCGAGGCCGAGCTGGCCTCGACGCTCAAGCGCCTGCAGAAGGCGGGGCGGCGGTACAAGGAGGACATCCAGCGGTACAAGGGCCTCGGCGAGATGGACGCGGATCAGCTCGCGGAGACGACCATGGACCCACGGCACCGCACCCTGCGTCGTGTGACGGCCCAGGACGCCGCCGCGGCGGAGCGCGTGTTCGAGCTGCTCATGGGCTCGGAGGTGGCGCCCCGGCGCGACTTCATCGTCGCCGGTGCGGCCCAGCTCGACCGCGCGCGCATCGACGCCTGACCCGACGTCGGCTTGTCTACGGTAGGAGCGTGACCGAACCGGACCTGAGCAGCAGCAGGGAGGCGTCCGTCGGCGGCGACCTGGCCGTCCGCGCTGCCCCGCCACCTGTCCTGGAGCTGCCCCCCGCGCACCTCGAGCTGTGCTGGCGACCCCTGACGCCCGTGGACGCGCCCGCCCTGGCGGCGCTGCTGGCGACGATCGAGGAGGCCGACGGCGCCCGCTCCCGCACCTCGCCGGACGCCGCGCGCGAGCTGCTCGAGGGTGCTTGGAAGGACCTGGCGACCGACAGCCTCGCCGGCCTCGACGCCGACGGGGAGCTGCGCGCCTACGCCCTGGTGGAGGTCCGGCCGGGCGACCAGCGCACCGTCAGGGCCTTCCTGCGCGGCGGCGTCCACCCGGCCTGGCGCGGGCGGGGCGTCGGGCCCGCCGTCCTGGTCTGGATGGAGGGTCGCGGCCGGCAGATGCTCGCGGCGACGGGCAGGGACGTCCCCGGCCGTCTGGCCGTCTACGTCGACGAGGACCAGCGGGACCAGCGACGTCTCTACGCCGCGGCGGGGTTCAGCCCCATCCGCTGGTACACGCAGATGCGGCGGGACCTCGCGGCCCCCCTGCCCGAGGCCACCGTCCCGGACGGGCTGGACGTCGTGCCCTGGAGCGAGGACCTCGACGACGCGGTCCGGCTCGCGCACAACGAGGCGTTCCTGGACCACTGGGGTACCGAGCCGCAGACGCCGGAGACCTGGCGAGGTCACCGCAGCGGGTTCGCGCCCGCCTGGAGCCTCGTCGCCCTCGACCGCTCGGGCGGCGCGGACGCGGCGACCGACCGGGGGCCGGTGGTGGCCGGCTACCTGCTGTCAGGCCGGTACGAGGAGGACTGGCCGGCGCTCGGCTACACCGCCGGCTACACCGACCTGCTCGGCGTCCGGCCGGCCTACCGGGGCCGCGGACTGGCGGTCGCGCTGCTGGCGGGCGCCATGGCGGCCTACCGCGCGGACGGCATGGCGTACGCCGCCCTCAGCGTGGACACCGCCAACCCGAGCGGGGCGCACTCGCTGTACGAGCGCCTCGGCTACGAGCGGGTGCACGGCGAGGTGCTCTACAGCGTCGAGATCTGACGGGTCACCCGAGGGCGTGGACCGGGGCGGCGAGCGGTGTCCCGGAGCCGTCCCGGCGCTCGACCGGGGCCGGCAGCTCGACCGCCTGCCCGGCGGAGCCCGTGGCTCGCGCGGGCGCGGGGCCGACCCACGCCCGCAGGAGGGCGTCCTCTCCCTTGAGGAAGCGGTGCGCGCGCACGCCTCCGGTCGCCCGGCCCTTGGCCGGGTACAGCGCGAACGGCGTCACCTTCGCGGTCCCGGCCTGCGTGCCCGGCAGGGCGTCCGACGCCCCGGCCACGGTCACCACCAGCGCCTGGGTGGCCTCCTCGCCGTGGGGCACGGAGCCGAAGAAGACCACCCGGTCCCCGGCGGCCGTCTTGATGCCGGCCATGCCCCCGGCGGGCCGGCCCTGGGGGCGGACCGCCGAGGCCGGGAAGTGCAGCAGCTGCGCCTCGGCCGTCATGAACACCAGCTCGTCGTCGTCGGCGACGGTGCAGGCCCCGACCACCTCGTCGCCGTCGCGCAGGCCGATGACGTCCCACGCGTCGCGGCCCGGTGCGGCCTCCTGCGTCACGCGCTTGACGACGCCGGTGGCGGTCCCCAGGGCCAGGGTCGGTGCATCGGCGTCCAGGGAGACGAGCGCCAGGGCCC
>JACIXM010000232.1 GCA_014360395.1 Actinotalea sp. | reverse complement strand
CTGCATCTCCCCCGCCGTCAACGACCCGTGCATCCCACGCAGCAGCAGCGAGTGCGGCGTCTGCGTCCGTGAGTCCACCACCCCGGCGACGCCGGTCGCCGCCACGACGAGGTCGCCGATGACCGGCACCACGTGGCCGGCGACCTCGCCGAACAGCCCGGCCGCGACCGCCTCGTCCCGCGGAAGCACGACGGCGGCGTCCCCGAGGCGTTCCCGCCAGCGCTGCGCCACGGTGCCCGCCGTCCCTGGTGCGGTGTGCACATGGGTCGCGCGCGGCTCCCCCGCCACCAGCTCCACGTCGGCGCGCAGCGCCGGCTCAGCCGCGACGTCCACGAGCTGTGACCGGTCGACGTCCACCATGCCGTGGTCCGCGGTGACGACCACGGTGGTCCCCCGCGGCACGGACCGGGCCAGCCGGCCGAGCTCGAAGTCGGTTGCGGCCAGCTCGTCGCCCCACTGCGGCGACCGCCACCCGTGCTGGTGGCCGGCCTTGTCGACCTGACCCCAGTAGAGGTAGACCAGGGCGGTCCCGCGGCGCAGCAGCTCGAGGGCGGCGTCCACGCGGGCCTCGAGGGACTCCGCCCCGACGTACGTCGCGCCCGACAGCGCCGCCTCGGTCAGACCCGAGCGGGCGAAGGCAGCCGGACCGACCGACCCGACCGCGACGCCCAGCTCGGCGGCGTGACCGAGCAGCGACGGCTCCCGCTGCCAGCGGCGGGGCTCCCCCATGCCCTCCCAGGAGACGAGGTTGCCGAGCCCGCCGTCCGGGTGGCGCACCGTGTACCCGGCCAGGCCGGTGCGTCCCGCCGGCTGGCCGGTGCCGAACAGACCCATCGACGTCGCCGTCGTCGACGGGAAGCCACAGGTCAGCACGGTCGCGTCGGCCAGCCGACGCCGCAGGAAGGGTGCGTGCCCGGCGCGCTCGGTGAGCATCCGGTGGCCGAGCCCGTCCACCAGGACGACGACGACCCGGTCGGCGACAGGGACCCCGAGCCGCTGCCGGGCCGCCTGCGCGTCGCCGGCCCCGGCCGGGACGGGCGCGCCGACGGCGCCCAGCGCCGCGGGCAGGACCCGGTCCAGGCTCAGCCCGCCGTAGTCCGGCAGCACGAGGCCTGCGGTGTGGAGCCGGTCGGCAACCGCCGTCACCGGCGCGCTCGGGCCGAGGCCGTCGCGGCGGACAGCGCGCGGGCGAAGGCGACCGCCGCCCGCACCGCCTCCTTGCCCTCGGCGCGCGCCGAGACCCGGACGACGACGTCGTCGGGGGTGCTCGTGCCGGACAGGCCGTGGTCGGCGTCGCAGTCCGGGTCCCCGCAGGTCGCCGGCTCCAGGTCGATCCGGCGGACGGCGCCCCACCCGAGCGCCAGCGTCAGCTCCGCGGGCGTGGCCCCGGCCCGGTGCCGCTCCGGTACGGGGACGACGTGCGTCAGGCCGACGGTGTGCACCTGGTCCAGCGGGACCGACTCGGTGGTCGCCGAGGCACTCGCCGAGGGGTGCACCGAGTCCGCCGGGTGGTCGTCGACGTGGGCGAGCACCAGGCGCGTCGGTGTCAGCACCAGGACCGTGACGTGCCGCCGCACCTCGGCGGCGTCGAAGGTCGTCTCGGGGTGGACCAGGTGGGCCAGGACGTCCTCGCCGGCGAGGGCCACGTCGAGCACGTCGGCGACGAGCTCGGGGTAGTAGCCGGCCAGGTCCAGGGCGCTGCGGAGGTCGGTCGTCGTGGGCACCGGCACATCCTCCCACCCCGCGCGCCTGCCGCAGGGACCGCGCCCGGGACGGTGGACGGCGCCGGGCGTCAGGCCGGCAGGACCCGGCGCCCGCTGTCGACACGCTCGGTCTGCGCGAGCTGCACCTGGGCGGACAGGACCGCCGCGCCCCGCTCCGCGACGACGACCGGGTGCAGCTCGAGGTGGTGCAGCTCCGGCACGTCGTCGGCCAGCACGCTGACCCGTGCCAGGACGTCCTCCAGCGCGGCGACGTCCGCCGGGGGCAGGCCGCGGTAGCCGAACAGTCGGGGCCCGGCCCGCACCGCGAGCACCATCTCCCGGATGTCGGCGTCGGTCAGCGGTGCGATGCCGTGGCTCACGTCGCCGAGCAGGTCCACGGCGTCCCCGGCCAGGCCGAACGAGACGACCGGCCCGAAGCGGGGGTCCTCGGCGGAGCGGATCACGCACGCGGCGCCGGGCGGGGCCATCCGCTGGACCTCGAAGGGGCCCTCAGCCTCGCCCAGGGCCGCGAGGTGGGCCCGCATCTGCTCCATGGCCGCCACCAGGGACGGCCCGTCCGTGAGGTCGAGCCGCACGCCTCCGAGGTCGATGCGGTGCCGCAGGTGCGCGGCGGTGCTCTTCAGCGCCACGGGCCAGCCGAGCCGGTCCGCCGCGGCGACCGCCTCCCCCGCGTCGTGGACGACGACCGTCGGCCAGACGTCGATCCCGTAGCAGCGCAGCAGGGCGGCCACGCTCTCCTGGTCGAGCGTCACGACGCCGGGGTCGGCCTCCTGCATCCGCTCGGCGACGAGCCGCCGGGCCGCAGCAGGATCCACGCCGTCCAGCCGCAGCGGGCGCCCGCGGTCCGCGGAGCGCCACGCGCTGTACCGGACGGCCGCCGCGAGGGCGAGCACGGCGTCCTCCGGCGCGGCGTAGGCCGGCACCGTCCGTCCCGTGCCGGCGGAGTCGGGGGCCGTCAGCTCCGGGGTGATGCCCCGCAGGCCGAGCACGCAGGCCACCGTGGTCGTGCCCGACGCCGCGGCCGCGCGCGCCACCGCGCGGGGCACGGCGGGGTCGGTCTCCCGGACGGTCGGCACGTGGACGACGACGACGGCGTCGTGCGCCGCGCGGTCCGCCGCGAGAGACGTGAGCCGCTCCTGGAGCTTCTGCGCGTCCTCGTCCGTGATCGTCCACCGGGCACTGACGATCAGGCCCGCCGAGGCCACCGCTTCGGCCGCCAGGGCAGCGAGCGGTTCCGAACCCGCGACGACGGCGACCCGCCGTCCGGCGGGCAACGGCTGGTGCGCGAACAGCTGGGCCACGTCGAGGAGCTGGTGCTGGCTCTCCACGCGGATGACGCCGGACTGGCGCAGGAGCTCGTCGAGCGCCTGCCGCGGCACGCGCGTCAGGCGCACGGCGTGCCCGGCGGGGATGACGTGCCCGGAGCGTCCGGCCGTGAGCACCACGACCGGCTTGGTGGCAGCCAGCCGCCGCGCCACCCGGGAGAACTTGCGCGGGTTGCCGATCGACTCCAGGTACAGGCCGACGACCGTCGTCGCCGGGTCGTCCGTCCAGAACTGCATGGCGTCGTTGCCCGAGACGTCCGCGCGGTTGCCGGAGGACAGGAAGGTCGACACCCCGATCCGCCGACGGCGCGCCGACTCCAGCAGTCCGACGGCGAGCGGTGCGGACTGGCAGAACAGCGCGAGGCCGCCCGGCTGGGGCAGCTCCTGGGCGAGGGAGGCGTTGACGGTGCGGACCGCGCCGTCCTCCCCCTGGGCGTAGCGGAGGAAGCCGAAGCTCGCCGGGCCGAGGACCCGCATGCCGGCTGCGTGCGCACTGCGCAACAGCTCACGCTGCAGCGCGAGCCCGTCCGGTCCGACCTCGGCGAAGCCGCCGGAGAGCACGACGACCGCCCGCGGGCCCAGGCGCGCGCAGCGCCGGACGACGTCGGCGGAGGTCACGGCCGGGACCGCCAGCACCACCAGGTCGACCGGGCCGACGACGTCCTCGACCGCGGCGTACCGCGTCAGCCCCTCCGACGCGGTCACCTCGTCCACCGGCGGGGCGGCCGGGTCCACCACGTGGACCACGGGTCTACGCCCGGCGGGCCCGGCGCCGACGAGGTGCCGGACGACGGCCTGGGCGAGGCGCCGCTCCTGCGCACTGCCCGCCTCACCGGCGACGACCACGAGCACCGAGGACGGCTCGAGCAGCCCGTGCACGCTGAGGGCCTCGGCGCGGTGCTCGCGGTCGGCCATGACGGCCCGGGAGCGCTCGGTCGGGTCCAGGTCGAAGGAGACCGTCAGGATGCCGTCCTCCAGACGCTGGCTCACCGCGTAGCCGGCCTCCCGGAACACGGCGATCATCTGGGAGTTCTGCGGCAGCACCTCGGCGGTGAACCGGGCGATGCCGCGCTCGCGCGCGGCGGCCGCGAGGTGCTCCAGGAGGACGGACCCCAGGCCGCGACCGTGGTGGTCGTCCGCGACGTTGAAGGCCACCTCTGCCGTGCGGGCGTCCACCCTGTCGTAGCGGGCGACCGCGATGATCCGCTCACCGTCGGCCTCGCCGGCGATCGCGAGCAGCGCGACCCGGTCGCGGTGGTCGACGTGGGTGAAGCGCCGCAGGTCGGACTCGGGCAGGCGCTCCAACGGTGCGAAGAACCGGAAGTAGGTGGACCGCTCCGACTGGCCCACGTGGAACTGCTGGAGCGCCTCGGCGTCCGACGGCAGGATCGGGCGGACGTGGGCCGTGCCGCCGTCGCGCAGCACGACGTCCGCCTCCCAGTGCCGGGGGTACGCCGGCGCCGCGTCGTGGGTCACCGCACCAGGCTAGACGGCACGCCTCGGCCCGGACGGGGACCCGGGGACCCGCGCGCCTGCACCGGGCCCGGTCCGACAGCGGCGACAATGGCACGACGTCACGACCCCGTCCCGAGGAGCACCTGCCCCGATGGCCCGCCGCACCACCGGCCCGACGCAGCCCGCCGAACCCGTCCAGGAGCGGATCGTCGACATCGACGTCGCCGCCGAGATGGAGGGCTCGTTCCTCGAGTACGCCTACTCGGTCATCTACTCCCGCGCCCTGCCGGACGCCCGGGACGGCCTCAAGCCGGTGCAGCGCCGCATCCTGTTCCAGATGGCGGACATGGGGCTGCGCCCGGACCGCGGCTACGTGAAGTCGGCGCGCGTCGTCGGCGAGGTCATGGGCAAGCTGCACCCGCACGGTGACGCGGCGATCTACGACGCGCTGGTCCGCATGGCCCAGCCGTTCTCGCTCCGGCTGCCGCTCGTGGACGGCCACGGCAACTTCGGGTCCCTCGACGACGGCCCGGCCGCGGCGCGGTACACCGAGGCCCGCCTCGCCCCGGCTGCGATGGCGATGGTCGCGGACCTCGACGAGGACACCGTCGACTTCGTCCCCAACTACGACAACAAGCTCACGCAGCCGGGCGTGCTGCCGTCCTCGATCCCGAACCTCCTCGTCAACGGCGCGTCCGGGATCGCCGTCGGCATGGCGACGAACATGCCGCCGCACAACCTCGTGGAGGTCGTCACCGCCGCCCGCCACCTCGTCGACCACCCGGACGCGACCGTCGAGGACCTCATGCGGTTCGTGCCGGGCCCGGACCTGCCCGGTGGCGGCAAGATCGTCGGTCTGGACGGCGTGCGGGACGCCTACCGCAGCGGGCGCGGCTCCTTCCGGACCCGGGCGACCGCGCGGGTCGAGAACGTCACACCGCGGCGCAAGGGCATCGTGGTCACCGAGCTGCCCTACACGGTCGGGCCCGAGAAGGTCATCGAGAAGGTCAAGGAGGGTGTCCAGGCCAAGAAGCTGTCCGGCATCTCCGACGT
>JACIXM010000231.1 GCA_014360395.1 Actinotalea sp. | reverse complement strand
CGCACTCGCTGCTGCTGCGTGGGATGCACGGGTCGTTGACGGCGGGGGAGATGCAGATCCCCCTGCTCGTGGTGGCGTAGGGAGGCCCATCGGTGGCAGAGCTCGTGTTCTTCAGCGGGACGATGGACTGCGGCAAGTCGACGCTCGCGCTCCAGCTGGACCACAACCATGCGGCGCGCGGCCGCGGCGGGGTGATCTTCACGCGCAACGACCGCGCGGGGACCGACGTGCTGTCCTCCCGCCTCGGGCTGCGGCACCCGGCGGTGGAGGTGACCGACGCGACCGACTTCTGGGACGAGGTCGTGGCCCGGCGGGGGCGCGGCGAGCGCGTGGACTACCTCGTGTGCGACGAGGCGCAGTTCTACACGCCGGCCCAGGTCGAGCAGCTCGCCGCGCTCGTCGACGAGCTCGGCGTGGACGTCTTCGCGTTCGGGATCACCGCCGACTTCCGCACCCGGTTGTTCCCGGGCTCCGCCCGGCTCATCGAGCTCGCCGACCGGGTGGAGGTCCTCCAGGTGATGTCGCTGTGCTGGTGCGGCGCCCGGGCCACGCACAACGCCCGCACCGTCCGCGGCGTCATGGTGGTCGAGGGGGAGCAGGTGGTCGTCGGCGACACCGGTGCCGCCGCGGAGATCGGCTACGAGGTGCTGTGCCGTCGGCACCACATGCGGCGCATGACGGTGGCCTCGGCGCGCGCCACGAGCGCGGCGCCGGAGACGCTGCCGTTCGCGGTCGACGGGGTGTCACCGGTCTGAGGCGGCCGCCGGCCCCGGCCTGCGCCGCTCAGTCGGGCTTGGCGCCGAAGACGATCTCGTCCCAGCTGGGCACGCTCGCCCGACCGCGCCGGGACCGGGACCGGGCTGCGCCCCCGGCACCGCCCGACCGGGCGGTGGTCGCCGCTGCTGAGGCCGGTGCGCCCGCACGTCGCCGGCCCTCGTCGACCTCGTCGTCGGTCGTCGCCTCGTCGGCGGCGGCCGACTCCCGAGGCGACGGGACCGTCTCCTCCTGGGGCGCCGGGACCGCGTCGTCGCCCACGGCGCCCTCGTCGCGCGGCCCGGACGGGAGCGGCAGGACGCGCGCGTCGACCGCCAGGTCGGGCCGCGAGTGCGGTGGGTGCGCTGCCGGGACGGTCGTCTCGGGGTTGTCGAAGTCGAAGGCGTGCTGCGGTCCGAAGCCCTCGAACTCCTCCTCCTCGTCGGCGTCGTCGCCGAGCTCGAGCTGCTGGCGGGTGCCCCGTCGGTCGGCGAGGTCGGCGAGGAGTGCCGCCGTCTCCTGCATCGGGTCCTCCGGCTCCGGCTCGGAGGGCGTGGGAGGCAGGTCCACCGACGCCAGCAGCGGCCGCAGGGCGGCGTCGACGTCGACGTCCGCGGTGCCACGGACCGCTGCCAGGTGGCGGCGCGGGATCGGACCGTCACCGAGGTCGGTCTCCGAGAGCCAGCGCGCCTCGTCGTCCTCCGCGCGCACCGTCCGAGCCGCCGGGTCGAACGTCCAGCGCGCCGTGCGCCCGGCGTCGCCGACCGGGAACGTGACCTCGACCGTCCACCGGCCGGTGCGCGGTCGGTAGGCGTCCCACGTGACGGCCTCCGCCGAGACGCCGCGCGTCGCGAGGCGGTCGGTGACCAGGTCGCCGAGAACCGGTGCGCCGACGTCGTGCCCGATCCGGGTGGCGCGCGCCTGCCCGGCGACGAACTCCCGCTCGGCCAGCACCGGGCCCTCGTACCGGCGGACGAGCTCGACCGGCATGCCGACGTCCTCGGCCACGTCCTGCGCCCGCGCGCCCGCGCGGATCCGGGCCTGGATCTCCCGGGGTGGCAGTGCGCCGGACAGCTCCACGCGCGCCTGCTCCAGGTGGGCGCGGTCGCGCCGGATCGCGGCGCGCAGGGCGTCGTCGATGGGCAGGCGGAAGCGCCGGCCGTCCGGGGCCTCCAGGAGCACGTGCTCCCCGTCCTCGTGCAGCCCGACGAGCGTGAGCTCGGTCATGGCACCACCTCCCACGGGGTAGAGCCTGCCACTGCCGGGCGCACGACGCCGGGAGGCGGTGCGGTGTGCCGCCGTCGGGCAGGATGGCGACGTGGCCACCGAAAGCGACCTGCCCGAGACCTCCGGACCCCAGGAGGACGACCGCGAGCGCGCGCCGGACGCAGCCGTCGGGTACGACGTCGCCGCGCTGCGCGACCTCGCCGAGCGCGCGGCGCGCGCTGCCGGGGCACTGGTCCGGCAGGGGCGTCCGGACAAGGTGGAGGTGGCGTCGACGAAGTCCAGCGCCGTCGACGTCGTCACCCAGATGGATCTCGCGGCCGAGCGCGAGCTGCGCCGGCTCCTGGCGCAGGAGCGGCCGCACGACGGCGTGCTCGGCGAGGAGGGCGGGCTGCAGCCGGGGACCAGCGGGGTCACCTGGGTGCTCGACCCCGTCGACGGCACCGTCAACTACCTCTACGGCCTGCCCGCCTACGCGGTGTCGGTCGCGGCCGTGGCGGGTCCCCCCGACCCGGCCGCGTGGACCCTCCTGGCCGGCTGCGTCCACGCAGTCGCCGACGGCCGGACCTGGACCGCGGGACGAGGGCTCGGCGCGAGCCTGGACGGCCGCCCGGTCCGGGTGAACGACCCCGCACCGCTCGCCGAGAGCCTGTGCGGGACGGGCTTCGGCTACCGCGCCGAGCGCCGGTCCGCGCAGGCGCGGGTCCTGGTCGAGCTCCTGCCGCGCGTCCGCGACATCCGTCGGATCGGTTCCGCGGCGATGGATCTGTGCCTCGTCGCCTCGGGCGGCCTGGACGTGTACTACGAGCGTGGCCTGAACCCGTGGGACCTCGCGGCGGGGCAGCTGGTCGCGCAGGAGGCGGGTGCCGTCGTCACCGGGCTGCGCGGTGAGCCGGCGGGCAGCGCCATGACGGTCGCCGGCCCGGAGCCGACGGTGCGGGACCTGGCCCACCTCCTCCAGCAGTGGCGTGCCGACGAGGACGACGCCGCCGGGTGACCGTC
This sequence comes from Actinotalea sp., assembly GCA_014360395.1. GTDB lineage: Bacteria > Actinomycetota > Actinomycetes > Actinomycetales > Cellulomonadaceae > Actinotalea. The sequence goes on along the minus strand of JACIXM010000231.1, from coordinate 4,948 downwards.
GCCGCCCGGCCACCCGCGGCGTGTGCTGGGCACGCCTCGCCGGGCAGATGGGTGCGCCGCCGGTGCCGATAGGGCACAATCCCCACGCCGAGCGGACGCGGGAACAAGAGGCGGACGTCGTGCATTGAGTACGTACCGACGTCGTCCCGCGACGACGCCCCACGACCCCCGGAGTGTGAAGAGCCTGATGGCAACCGACTACGACGCACCGCGCAAGACCGACGAGGACCTCAGCGAGGACTCGCTCCAGGAGCTGCAGGCGCGCCGGTCCGACAAGAACTCGGGCGTTGTCGACGAGGACGAGACGGAGGCGGCCGAGGGCTTCGAGCTGCCGGGCGCGGACCTGTCCGGCGAGGAGCTCTCCGTCCGGGTCCTGCCGCGTCAGGCGGACGAGTTCACGTGCTCCAGCTGCTTCCTGGTGCACCACCGCAGCCAGCTGGCCGGGGAGCGCAACGGTCAGCCGATCTGCTCCGAGTGCGCCGCCTGAGCGCTGCCGCGGGCGGCCTCGAGCGCCGCCAGCAGCCGTGCCGGTGAGCGCGAGCTGACGAGCCATGCCGGTGTGGGGTCCTCGGGGTCGGTGACCGTCACGAGGACCGCACCGGGCAGCCAGGACCGGTAGCAGGCGTACAGGCGCGCGTCCGACCCCGGCCCGAGCGCCGCCCGGGCCTCCTCCCGGTCCAGGGCCCGGCCCGTGCCGAGCAGGCCCACCGGGATCCGCGCCCGTCCGGCGCGCAGGACGCCGCCGTCGACCGTCACGACGGCGCTCGTCACCGCGACGGCCGCGACGCCGACGACGAGCGTGACGACGGCCACGACGGCCGCGACCACGACGTCCACCGGGACGAGCGCGACCAGGACGAAGAGCGCGAAGCCGAGGACGAACGACCAGCCCAGCGGTCCGGGCAGGAGGCGCTCGACGTACGGGACGGGCAGGGGGGCGCCGGCGGTGGGGACAGGCTCGGTCGGCATGGCCCCAGTCTCGCACCCGTCCGACGACTAGAGTCGTCGCGTGCCGCACGACCCCACCGCCGTCGACGTGCTCCTCACCTTCGTCGAGGACGACCTCCCGGTGCCCGCCTACGCGCACCCGGGCGACGCCGGTGCGGACCTGGTGACCCGGGTCGACGTCGAGCTCGCGCCCGGCGAGCGCGAGACCGTGCCGACCGGGGTGCGGATCGCCCTGCCGGACGGCTACGCCGCGTTCGTCCACCCGCGTTCCGGTCTGGCGGCCCGGCACGGCCTGACCGTCGTCAACGCCCCGGGCACGGTGGACGCCGGGTACCGCGGCGAGATCATGGTCACGCTCCTGAACACGGACGCGTCGGAGCCGGTCGTGCTGCGGCGCGGAGACCGGATCGCCCAGCTCGTCGTGCAGCGGGTGGCGCGCGCCCGGTTCGTGGTCGCCGAGCGTCTGCCCGGCTCGCACCGCGGCGGCGGCGGCCTGGGCTCGAGCGGCGGCTGGGGGGCGCCGCCCGGGTGACGGGTCGGCTGCCGGCTGGGAGGCCGGCGCCCGGCCGTCTAGGGTCGGAGGAGGACCGCACGAGGCGGACCGTGAGGCGAGAGGCAGGACGCGTGGGCTTGTTCCGTCGAGGCAAGCAGGCGGACGCCGTCCCGGACCAGGACGCGGCGCTCGTCGACGAGGGGCCCGCGGGCGCGGGACCGGGGGCGGACGCGACCCCGGCACGCCAGCGGGGTCCCTGGGACGTCAGCGAGGTCCCCGACCGCGGCAGGCGCGTCGACCTCGGACCTCTCTGGCTGCCCGGCCGCGAAGGGATGGAGCTGAGGATGGAGGTCGAGAAGACCTCCCGCCTCGTCACGGCCGCGGCGGTGCAGCTGCACGGCTCGGCCCTGCAGCTGCAGGTCTTCGCCGCTCCGCGGACCGAGGGCATCTGGGACGAGATCCGGGCGGAGATCGCCGAGTCCGTCACGAAGCAGGGCGGGTCCGCCGAGGACATCGTCGGGCCGTTCGGTCGCGAGCTGCTCGCACGCGTGCCGGTCCGCACCTCCGAGGGCCGTACCGGCCACCGCCCCGCACGGTTCATCGGCGTCGACGGCCCGCGCTGGTTCCTGCGCGGTGTCCTCACGGGTCGCGCGGCGGCCGAGGAGGCCGCGGCCGAGGAGCTGGAGGAGGTCTTCGCCGACGTCGTGGTCGTCCGGGGGACCGAGGCCCGTGCGCCGCGGGACCTGCTCCCTCTGACGCTGCCGGGACGGCCGCGTACCGAGCTGCCCGGCACCGAGCCCGCGCCGGACGTCCTCACCCGCGGCCCGGAGATCACGGAGACGCGCTGATGGCAGGTCGGGTGCAGGGTCTGCTCCGCGGCCTCACCGCGTCACGGACGGAGTTCGAGGCCGTCCAGGAGCGCCGTCGTACGCAGCGTTCCGGCTGCTGCCCCGTGGACCAGGCCGAGGACCGGCACCGCGTGACCGTCGCCGGCGTCCTGCGCAGCGTGACGCTGCGGTCACGGCAGACCGTGCCGGCCCTGGAGGCGGAGCTCTACGACGGCACGGGCGCGCTGCGTCTGGTCTGGCTCGGGCGGCGGGAGATCCCGGGGATCCATCCCGGCCGTCGTCTGCGCGTGACCGGCATGGTGAGCGAGGACGGTGGTACCGCCACCATGTACAACCCGCGCTACGAGCTCCTCGCCGACGACGGCTGAGACGCCGGGCGCTCGCCCTGCCGCCGCGTGCGACGGGACGCGGCCGTGCGTGCCGGCCCGCCGGCCGATCCCATCCACCGACCGACGAGGAGCACCCGTGGCTGCCGACGACCCCCGCGACGTGCCGGAGGACCCCGCCACCCCCGCTGCGCCCGCCACCCCTGCTGCGCCCGGGGAGCCCGGTGCGCCGACGGCGGCCGACGCCGTTCCCGGCGCGGGGCGCGGTGTGCGGGTGCTCGCCGGTGACCAGTTCTCCGTCGCCGAGGCGGTCGGCGGCGTCCGCGGGCTGGTCGAGTCGGTCCTGCCCGGCCTCGTCTTCGTCGTCGCCTACCTCCTCACGCGTGACCTCGTCCCCGCCCTGGTGGCCTCTGGTGGGGTCGCGGCGGCCGCCGTCGTCGTCCGGCTCCTGCAGCGGACCCCCGCCACCCAGGCGTTCTCCGGCGTCGTCGGCGTCGGGGTCGGCGTGCTGTGGGCCTCCAGGACGGGGGAGGCCCAGGACTTCTTCGCCTGGGGACTGTGGGTGAACGGGGCGTGGCTGGCGGGCACCGCGCTGTCGGTGCTCGTGGGGTGGCCGCTCGTGGGCGTCGTCGTCAGCCTGCTGCGCGGGAACGACATGTCCTGGCGGACGGCCCCGGCAGCGGCCCCGCTGCGGCGTCGCTACGCGTGGGCGACGTGGCTGTGGGCAGGGATGTTCGCCGCCCGGCTGGCGGTCCAGCTGCCGCTGTACCTCCAGGGCGAGGACGCCGTGGGCTGGCTGGGTACGGCCCGCCTGGCCATGGGTGTCCCGCTCTTCGCGCTCGTCCTGTGGGTCACGTGGCTGCTGGTCGGACCACGAGCAGCCGCTGCAGCGCGTCCCGGTCCGCCTCCGAGCCCGCCACGATGAGGAGCTCGTCCCCGATCTCGAGGGTGTCGTCCGCGCTCGGCGCCAGCGGGCGGCCGTCCCGGACGAGGGCCGCGAGCACCGTGTCGGCGGGCCACGGCACCTGACCCACCCGGGTGCCCTCCAGCGGGGAGTCCGGCGGCAGGGTCAGCTCGAGGATGTCGGCCCCCGACTGGTGGAAGGTGAAGATCTTCACCAGGTCCCCGACCGCGACGGCCTCCTCGACCATGGCCGTCATGATCCGTGGTGTGGAGACGGCGACGTCCACACCCCATGCCTCGTCGAACATCCACTCGTTCTTCGGGTTGTTGACCCGGGCGACGGTGCGGGGGACGCCGTACTCGGTCTTCGCCAGCAGCGAGACGACGAGGTTGACCTTGTCGTCCCCCGTGGCGGCGACGATGACGTCGCACTCGTCCACCCGGGCCTGGGTCAGGGCGGAGAGCTCGCACGCGTCCGCCAGGAGCCACTCGGCATCGGCGACCGACGCGACACGCATCGCGGACGGCTGCTTGTCGACGAGCGTGACCTCGTGCTCGGCGGCGAGGAGCTCCCGGGCGATCGAGCGGCCGACGGAGCCGGCGCCCGCGATGACGACGCGCATCAGGCCTCCTCGGGCTGGGGGGCGTGGGTGAGCAGGCGCTCGACGCGGGGCACGTCCTCCGCGGTCGCGAGGACGTGCAGGAGGTCGTGCTCCTGCAGGAGGGTCTGCGAGGTCGGCAGCATCCCGTCCCCGAACCGGGTGAGGTAGGCCACGCGCGCCCGGACCTGCTCCTCGATGCGGGCGACCGTGGTACCGATCCAGCCCGGGTGCACGTCGATCTGGGCGATGACGACGCGCCCGGAGGCGTCGCGGTACTCGTGCGTCGCGCCCATGGGCAGCATGCGGCGCAGCACCTGGTCCGCCGTCCAGCGCACGGTCGCCACCGTCGGGATGCCGAGTCGCTGGTAGATCTCGGCGCGGTGCGGGTCGTAGATGCGGGCGACCACGTTGTCCACGCCGAACGTCTCCCGGGCGACACGCGCGGCGAGGATGTTCGAGTTGTCCCCGTCCGAGACGGCCGCGAAGGCGAAGGCGTCCTCGACCCCGGCCTGCAGGAGCGTCTCCCGGTCGAAGCCGAGGCCCGTGACACGGTTGCCGCCGAAGTCGGCGTCGAGCCGCCGGAACGCCTCGGGGTTCTGGTCGATCACCGCGACGGAGTGGCCTCGGGCCTCCAGCGACTGCGCGAGGGTGGCCCCGACCCGGCCGCAGCCCATGATGACGAAGTGCACGGGGCCTCACGCTACTCCGCCCGGGGGCCGTGGGCGGCGTGACGCCGCGCCGCGCCGGCGCGCGCCCCGCACCGCGGGTGGCCCCTCGGCGCAGCATCGCTCCAGCACGTCCCGGACGGCCACCGCGCAGGAGTCCCAC
>JACIXM010000230.1 GCA_014360395.1 Actinotalea sp. | reverse complement strand
ATCGCGTCGTGGTGCGCGGCCAGCCTCGGCGCCAGCTCCTCCTCGAGCGCGTCGAGGGCATCGGTGGTGTCCGCGCTGGTGCGGCTGAAGAAGACCGTGCTCACCCGGTGCAGCAGGGCACCGGACCGCTCGAGCTCGAGGAGGACGTTCTCCTCCGTCGGCGGCTCGGGGTTCGTCACGATCGCCTCGACCTCGGCGCGCTCCTCGGCCATCCCGGCCTCGAACGCGGGCAGGTAGTGCTCGTCGCGGATCGCGGCGAAGTCGGGCAGCCCGTAGGGCAGGTCCGAGGGCGCGGCGAAGGGGTTGGCCGGGTCCAGGGCGGGGACGGTCGAGGTCGTCGAGGTCATGGGGTGGATCCTCTCGCGGTCGGGGTGCTCGCGCGTGCGGTGGGCACGGACAGGCACGGGCAGGCTCGTGGGGTGGCGGTGTCGGGGTCAGGTCGGCGGTGCGGGCACCTCGACCGCCATGCCAGGCCAGGGCTGGGCCGGCTCGCGCGGGTCGTCGCGCAGCAGACCGCCGACCCAGTCGTCCCGGCGCACGTCCCGCTGGACACCGCCGAGCCGCAGCGCGCCCTCGAAGCGGAATCCGTGCCGCCAGACCGCGCGCCACGACCGCCAGTTGCCGCCGTAGGCCTTCCACTCGACCCGGTCCAGGTCCATCCCCGCCGGGTCGAAGGCGTGGTCCAGGACGAGCGCGAGCGCGCGGTGCAGCAGGCCCCGCCCCCGCGCCTCGGGAGCCATCCAGAAGCCGATCTCCGCGCACCGGGCCGGCATGCGGCCCAGGCCCACCATGCCCGCGAGGCGTCCGTCGGCACGCACCGCCCACGTCCGCTCGCGGTCCTCCGCCCAACCGGGCGCGACCAGCTCCTCCACGAACCACACGGCGTCCTGCCGGCGGTACGGGCTCGGGACGACCGTCCACGCCTGGACCTCGGGGTCCTGGCACGCGACGGTGATCGCGTCGACGTCCTCGAGCGTGGGCGGGGACAGCGTGACGACGTCGTCGCCGAGGGTGACCGGGTGCATCGGCGCAGCCTAGGACGACGACGGCGCCGCGCGCCCGCCCTTTCGGGTCGCGCGCGGCGCCGTCGTCGGCGGTGACTCAGACCAGGACGGCCTCGGGCGCCTCGCTCGTCATGCCGTGCGCCTCGGCGACGCCGGCGTGCAGCAGGACGCCCTCGTGCGTCGTCAGGCCCTTGGCCAGGACCGGGTCCGCCGCGAGCGCACCGCGCCAGCCCTGGTCGGCGAGCGCCGTCGCGTAGGGCAGCGTGACGGCGGTCAGGGCGTGCGTGGACGTCACGGGCACGACGCCCGGCATGTTCGCGACGCAGTAGAAGATCGAGTCGTGCACGCGGAACGTGGGCTCCGCGTGCGTCGTCGGCCGGGTGTCCTCGAAGCAGCCGCCCTGGTCGACGGCGATGTCGACGAGCACCGAGCCCGGCTTCATGCGGCTGACGAGCTCGTTGGACACCAGTGTCGGCGTGCGGCGACCGGGGACGAGCACCGCGCCGATGACGAGGTCTGCGGCGAGCACGGCCTCCTCGACCGCGTACGGGCTCGACGCGATGGTCTTCACCCGCCCGCCGTAGTCCGCGTCGAGCTGCCGCAGGCGCGGCATGCTCACGTCGAGGATCGTCACGTCGGCGCGCAGGCCGACGGCGATGTCCGCGGCGTGCCGTCCGGACACTCCGCCACCGATGACGACGACGTTCGCCGGGGAGACCCCGGGGACGCCGCCCGGGAGCGTGCCGCGGCCGCCCTCGCTCTTGAGCAGGTGGTACGCGCCGACCTGGGTGGCCAGGCGCCCGGCGACCTCGCTCATCGGCGCCAGCAGCGGCAGGCCGCCGTCGGGCGTCTCGACGGTCTCGTAGGCGATGGAGGTGGTGCCGGCGCTCAGCAGCGCGTCGGTGCAGGGCCGGCTCGCTGCGAGGTGGAGGAAGGTGAAGAGCACCTGGTCCCGCCGCAGCAGGCCGTACTCGGACTCGATCGGCTCCTTGACCTTGCACACCATCTCGGCCGACCACGCGTCCGCCGCGGTCGGGACGATGCGCGCCCCGGCGCTCTCGTAGTCGGCGTCGGCGATGCCGGAGCCGAGCCCGGCGCCGGACTGGACGAGCACCTCGTGCCCGTGCCCGACGAGCGTGTGGACGCCCGCGGGCGTCATGGCCACGCGGTACTCGTGGTTCTTCACCTCGGCAGGGATGCCGATCTGCATGGGGAGCCTCCTTGGTCGCCTGGTGCGAGAATGACACGTCAGAGCCGTCCAGAACAGTGGGCCTCGATAGTTTCTCGGGGGTCGCACGACGAAATCTGCCGAACGCGGCCATTCCTGCGACCGAGACCGCATCCGCGAGGGCCGGCCTGAGCACGGCGGGCGTGGTCAACTGCTCCGATGACGACGTTCGTCAAGCAGCGGCCGGACGCGCCCGCCGGGTTCTTCGCCTGCGAGGCCGCCGGCCTGCGCTGGCTCGCCGTGCCGGGCGGCGCCCGGGTTGCCCGCGTGCTCGCCGTCACCGACACGACGCTCGTGCTCGAGCGCCTCACGCCGGGGTGCCCGTCGCCCGCCGGTGCCGCGGCGTTCGGTCGGGCCCTGGCCGTCACCCATGCCGCCGGGGCGCCGGCGTTCGGCTCCCCGCCCGCGGGGTGGCCGGGGGACGGGTTCTTCGGCCCGCTCCAGGACCCCCGTCCGCTCCCGGCGGGCGCCGAGGCGACCTGGGGGGCCTTCCACGCCCGCTGCCGGGTCCGGTCGGTCCGCGACCAGCTGGCCGCCCAGGGGGCGCTCCCGGAGCGGCTGGACGGACAGCTCGAGCGTCTGGCCTCCCGGCTGGAGGACGGCACCTACGACGACGACGCCCCACCGTCCCGGCTGCACGGGGACCTGTGGTCCGGCAACGTCGTGTGGACCGCCGACGGCGCCGTCCTGGTGGACCCGGCGGCCCACGGCGGTCACGCGCTCACGGACCTGGCCATGCTCGACCTGTTCGGGCTGCCGCACCTGGACCGGGTGCTCGACGCGTACGCCGAGGCGGCGGGCGACCGGCTGCCGGACGGCTGGCAGGACCTCCTCGGGCTGCACCAGGTGTACCCCGTCGCCATGCACGCGGTGCTGTTCGGCGGGGGCTACGGACGGCGCCTGGCGGAGCTCGTCGAGCGCTACACCTGAACCCGGGCCGGCTGCGGGGCGTCCTCCGCCACGGCGGCGCCGGGCGACCGGCGCGCCGGCAGGACCACCCGCTCGCCCAGGCGCGGCACGACGGCCGTCCAGCCGAGCTCGTCCCGGACGCGCTCCGCGAGCGCGGCCGCCGCCGACGGCTCGCCGTGGACCACGTAGACCGCCTCCGGGGACTCGTCCAGCTCGCGGAGCCAGCCGAGGACCTCGTCGGCGTCGGCGTGGACCGAGAACTCCTCGTCCGCGACCACCTCCGCCCGGACGGGCACGTACCGGCCGTGGATCTTCACCTCGCGCGCGCCGTCGAGCAGGGCCCTGCCCCGGGTCCCGGCGGCCTGGTAGCCCGTGAGCACGACCGTGTTGCGACGGTCGGGCAACAGGTGGCGCAGGTGGTGCACGACGCGCCCACCGCTGGCCATGCCGGAGGCGGAGACGATGATGCACGGCAGGTGCGGCGCGTTGAGCGCCATGGACTCCTCCGGCGTGCGGGCGGCGTGCACGTCGGTGAGGTCCACCAGCGGGTCCGCGACGTCGTCGCGCAGCTCGTGCCGCAGGGTCGGGCGGCGGTAGACCTCCAGGGCGGCCAGGGCCATGGGGCTGTCGACGAAGACCGGCACCCGCGGGATGGTGCCGTGCCGGCGCATCGCGTCCAGAGCGTGCAGGACGAGCTCCGTCCGGTCCACGGCGAAAGCCGGTACGAGGACGGACCCGCCCCGGGCGACGGTGCGGCGGATCGCGTCGGCGAAGGCCTCGTGCGGACGCTCGGGGTCGGTGTGGGCGCGGTCGCCGTAGGTCGACTCGACGACCACGGTGACGGCGGACGGCGGCGTACCGCGCCGGCGCAGCACCGGGTGCCGGTCCCGCCCCAGGTCGCCGGAGAAGAGGACCGGCACCTCCTGCCCGACCTCGAGGAGGATGCTCGCAGCGCCGAGGACGTGACCGGCGGGCACGAAGGTCGCCCGGGCGCCCTCGGTGACGTCGACCGGCACCCCGGTGGGCACCGCGCGGAGCTGCCGGATCGCGAGCTCGGCGTCGGCCACGGTGTACAGGGGCAGCGGTGGGTCGTGGCGGGACCAGCCGCCCTCGCGGGCCTGCTCCGCGTCCCGTTCGTTGAGCCGCGCGCTGTCGCGCAGCACGATCTCGGTCAGGGCTGCGGTGCCCTCTGTGGTGCAGATCGGGCCGGTGAAGCCCTCCCGGACCAGGCGCGGGAGCCAGCCGCTGTGGTCCAGGTGGCAGTGGGTCAGCAGGACCACGTCGATGCTGCTCGGCGGGACCGGGAAGGGCTCCCAGTTCCTCCGCCGCCACTCCCGCTCGCCCTGGTAGATGCCGCAGTCGACGAGGACGCGGCGACCCTGCCACTCGACGAGGAAGCGGCTGCCCGTGACGGTCCCGGCGGCTCCGAGGAAGCGCAACGACGGGTGCTCGACCATGTCCCCAGCGTCGCGCCTGCGCGACGGTCCTCCCAGGTCGGAAGGTCCCCCGGACGCGACGGGAGCCGGGCCCCGCGGGGCCCGGCTCCC
>JACIXM010000023.1 GCA_014360395.1 Actinotalea sp. | reverse complement strand
CGCCTGACAGCCGACCGCACGACGGCCGCCACCGCACGGTGGCGGCCGTCGTCGTGTCCGGGCGCGGGTCCGCGCGCCGTCAGGCCCGGGATGCTCCCGGACGGTCGGGCCCGGGGTCGCGCTCGGCCCCGCCGGCGAGGCGTCGTGCCGCCGCGACGACCAGACGGACGTGCCGCTGGACGCCCCAGACGGTGACGCGGACCAGCGCCTCGCGCACGATCGCCCGACTCATCTTGCTCTGGCCCTCGGTCCGCTCGACGAAGGTGATCGGCACCTCGCGGACCGTCCCGCCGGCGCGCACCACCCGCCAGGCGAGGTCGACCTGGAAGCAGTAACCCTGGGAGGCGACGTCGCCGAGCGCGAGGCCGGCGAGCGTGTCGGCCCGGAAGGCACGGAACCCCGCGGTGGCGTCGCGGACCGGCATCCCGAGGGCCAGGCGGGTGTACGTGTTCCCCGCCCGCGAGAGGACCTCACGGTGGCGGGGCCAGTGCACGACCCGTCCGCCGGGGACCCAGCGCGACCCGATGACCAGGTCCGGCGCGTCGGGGCCCTCGAGGGCCGCCAGCAGGGTGGGCAGTTGCTCGGGCTGGTGGGAGCCGTCCGCGTCCATCTCGACGACCACCCGGGCGCCCCGCTCCAGCGCCCACCGGAACCCCGCGACGTAGGCGGACCCCAGCCCCTCCTTGCCCCGGCGGTGCAGCACGTCGATGGCCCGGTCCGCGGCGGCGAGCCCGTCGGCGACGCGTCCGGTGCCGTCCGGGCTGTCGTCGTCGACGACGAGGACGTGGGCCGCCGGCACGGCGGCGCGCAGCCGTGCGAGCGTCACGGGCAGCGTCGTCGCCTCGTCGTACGTGGGCACGACGACGACGACGCCCCCGCGCACCGGCGCTGCGGTGCCGGTCCCGTCGTCGGCCGCCGTGTCCGTCACCGCCCGCTCCGCACCGTGCCCCGGGACGCGCCACGGGAGGCGCCGCGCGGGGCGCCCCGCCCCGTCGGCGCGCGCCGGGCCGGCGCCGGGGGCTGCTCGCGGCGGGTGCGGACGGCG